>PDUK01000050.1 GCA_006212115.1 Thalassolituus sp.
GCAGGCTTTCGGCATCGGCCGTTCCGTTGTCATCAAAATCTACTGATTCGGTATCGTCAGGGGCGTTAAACGACAAGGCTAACAGGTAATTATCAGAACTGCCGTAATCAGGTAATACACTCAATCCAAACGGGCTGCTGATGCCATCGCCTTCATCATCAAAAGCGATCATAAACGGCTCCCGGTAGCTGCCGTCGAGCTGGCGTTTAAAACCGTAAAATACATTCGACACGCTGAACAGGTTCAGTGTGTCATCGCCCATTCCCCAGGAGGCGGAATTATGTCGCCAGGTGCCGTCATCATTAATCCGCGTGGTGCAAAAGTCCGGGCGTTCTGGAGCACTGACCGGACCAATGGTGTTATCTATCCAGGGGTGTGTGCAACGTTCGGGAGAAAGTCGATCTCCGCCGCAACTGCCGTCTTCACGAGCGAAATTAAAGAGAATTAATCCACTGAAATACGCGGGCGAATATTGCACAAACAGATATTCGCCATCAGGCGATATCGCAATGCCGTCTTCATAGCCATCAGTATTGACCAGGCCTTCTACCATCATAGGCTGGCCCCAGTCTTCGTGAACATCGGCCAGCACAAGTGGGTGAAGGGTTTCTGAAAATTCAAATACAGTGGCCTCGCTGACAGTAATTTCGAACTCACCGGTGCGGGAAGGCGTCAGTAGTGTTTGGTAGATACCGTCCTCAATTTCAGCAAAATCAGAAGCCGTCATGTCTGCTGGCAGAGTAAGCTCCAGTGAGTTTTCCAGACCGGTAGCTGGCTGTGAACCGCGAAATAACTCAACCGTGACTGATATCTTTTCGAGGCCTTCGATACTGTCCTGACGATTGAGCTGAACAGACATAAAGAGATCATCAATAACAATAACTCCGTCATCTGACGATGAAGGCGCACTGTCACACCCAGTCAACAGAAGCACGGCACCGGACAGGCACCAAACAGCTGCGTTACCGACGATTCCCTGACCTGTCATGTCATCCCTCTTATGCTCTTTTACTAATCGCAGTTAAGCATCTCACTGGCCGTATCCAGCATACGGTTGGCAAAGCCCCACTCGTTATCAAACCAGACCAACAGTTTTAGCAGGCGACCACCGCTGACCCGGGTCTGAGTGGCATCGACAATGGCCGAACGAGGATCATGGTTAAAATCGATAGAGGCGTGGGCTTCGCGAGTAAGGCCAAGAATGCCGTCGAAGCGCTCATTCGACGCTCCGGCTAATAGTGCATTAACAGCGTCGGCGTCGGTGGCGTCAGTCAGTTGCAGGCTGATATCCAGTGCCGAGACATTAATCGTCGGCACACGCACGTGCAGGCTCTCTATTTTACCGGCCAGTTGCGGCATCAGACGCTCAATCCCCGCTGGCAGGCCGGTATCTACCGGAATAATGCTTTGCACCGCCGAACGGGTGCGGCGCATGTCCGAATGATAGGCATCAATCACGGGCTGATCGTTCATGGCCGAGTGAATCGTGGTCGTCACACCCGCTTCAATGCCGTAGGCCTGATCGATTAACGTCAGCACCGGAATCAATGCATTGGTCGAACAGGAGCCATTAGACACAATACGCTGCTCTGCTGAGAGTGAATCGTGGTTATGGCCGTAAATCACGGTATTGTCGACGGCGCTGTCGGCTGGGTTTGAAATTAGCACTTTCTTCGCGCCGCGACTGAGGTGCAGCTCGGCGTCTTCGCGCGAGCGGATCTGACCACTGCACTCCAACACCAGGTCGACGTCCAACGCGGCCCAGTCGAGTTCTGCCGGATCACCGATATGACATACCCGGATACGATCGCCATTGACCATCAGGTGCTGCTCATCCGCAATACTGACGGTGCCGCTAAAACGACCGTGAGTACTGTCGTAGCGCAGCATGTAACTCAGTGAATCGATGTCGGCGAGCTCATTGATCACGACCACTTCCATGTCCTGGCGATAGCCATTTTCATACAGTGCACGCAGCACACAGCGGCCGATACGTCCGAAACCGTTGATGGCGATACGGGTAGTCATGGATTGATGCGCCTCACTGATGTCTTATGATTGCCGGGCTTCTCAGAAGCTGGATACTATGTGGTCTATTGTCGCGGAATTACTGACCGTAGGCAAAAACACACTCGCCGGAACCCGCGTCATGACACAGCCCGCCTGCCCTTTATGTCAGGAAACAGAGCAACTTTCGGAATTAAATAGCGCCATGCCGCGCCGCTACCTGAGCTGCGGACGCTGCCATCTGGCGTTTATGCATCCAGACGACTACTTGAACGCGACGGATGAGAAGGCCTACTACGCCACCCATGAGAACAGCATTGAGGACGAAGGCTACGTTGGCTTTCTGAATATTCTGCTGAAGCCACTGCTGAACCTCATTGAGCCGAAGAAAACACTCAGGGCTCTGGATTATGGATGTGGGCCGGGGCCGACCCTGTCGGTCTTGTTGGAACAAAAGGGCATTCACTGCGACAACTATGACCCTTTGTTTTTTCCCGAGCCGGCGACGCCACCTTACGACGTAATTACCGCCACTGAGTGCTTTGAACACTTTCATCAGCCCGAAAAAGAGCTGGAGAAACTGGTGTCGTGGTTGCCACCGGGAGGACTGCTTGCGTTAATGACCAGTCGCTGGAGTACCCCCGAAAAATTCATGCACTGGCATTACAATCGAGATCCGACTCACGTCATTTTTATGCACGAGAAAACGATACATTTCATCGAAGAAAACTTCGGTTTAACCGGTGTTTACCGAGACGAAAAGCGCGTCGTCATTTTCCAGAAAATAAATATAATAAATAAAAATTAAAATCTGAAAAATAAATTAACGCGCAGCAAATTCTCTTGGCGTCATCCCATACTGTTGATGAAATCGACGGGAGAAATGACTGGGGTTAGAAAACCCTAATTCATAGCAGGTACTGGTGATACTTTGTCCGCTGCGAATCAACTTACAGGCCTGCTCCAACCGACGCTGCTGCTGATACTGCGCCGGACTGCAGCCTAGACTGTTTTTAAACTGCTGAAATAATTTACTGCGCGACATGCAGGCAATCTTGGCCAGATGATCAATATTGACCGGCTGGGCGAGATTTTCTTCGATCGATGCCACGGCATTGGTCAGGCCGGATTGTGTTGGATTCTGCTGCACGCAGCGCAATAAAAAGTCTCGCCCCTGCTGGCGTAACATGCGCGCCACCAGCTCGTTAACGCCAAAATTCAGCACCAGGTCACAGTCGTCTTCTTTCTGTACATGGCTGGCCACAATGCGCTCCAGCAATTGCTGCGTGGCATCGGTATGAGACAGATGCCACTGACGCGTCTCTACTTCCCATTCGCCAAGATCTTTCGGGCGTTCACTGACGGTATTGAGCTGATCGCAAACCTTGAGGAGTGTTTCGCGAGGAATTTCCAACGTCATACAGGTCGTTGGTGTCTCCATGCTGGCTTCGGGAAAGTCGATTTCGACATACTCGCCCGGTGCAACCACGAACGATTCATGGGGAAGAAACTCGGTCGAGAAACCGTCCATGCCGTGCATAACCTTACGGCCAGTCATCATTCCGCAATAGAGCAGATCCCCGGCATCAAGCCGAACCCGTTCTGCCTGCTCGTAGGTGTCATACACAGACAGCTCGGCCAGCGTACTGGCATAAACAGTGCGGTTTTCTATCAACTGGCTCGGTGCCACCTTCTGACGATGGGTACCCGCAATCGCAGACAGCGTTCTTGTTCTTGATTGTATGGCCATGGAAATGTGCCTCGGCATTGGTCTGCTTGGTTCTCTGTACTGCTACACAGGCACAGCTATCGCTGTGTAATTTCGGGCCAGTTACACATCCTGACCCCAGCGGGACTCAGAGAACATTCTTGCGGACTCTCGTGCAAGTCATCAAACCAATAGACCACATACTCTGGAGTCACACAACAGAAAACGCCGGCATATAAAGCCGACTACGACTTTAGTCGTAGCGTGAATATGACTGGTAAGAATAACAAACGGAGATAACAAGATGATCTATGCAAATCCAGGACAGCCAGGTTCAGTAGTAACCTTCAAAGAACAGTACGGCAACTACATCAATGGCGAATTCGCCGCGCCGGTGAACGGCAATTACATGGACAACGTCAGCCCGGTTAACGGCGAAGTGTTCTGCCGTGTTGCCCGCTCCGACAGTGCTGATATCGAAAAAGCGCTGGATGCCGCTCACGCCGCCGCGCCTGCGTGGGGCAAAACGTCGGTTCAGGAACGCTCAAATATCCTGCTAAAAATCGCCGACCGCATTGAAGACAACCTGGAAATGCTGGCCGTGGCCGAAACCTGGGACAACGGCAAAGCCGTACGCGAAACTCTGGCGGCGGATATTCCACTGGCCGTTGACCACTTCCGTTACTTCGCTGGCTGCCTGCGTGCTCAAGAAGGCAGCATGGCTGAGCTGGACGAAACCACTGTGTCGTACCACGTGCACGAGCCACTGGGCGTGGTTGGCCAGATCATCCCATGGAACTTCCCGATTCTGATGGCCGCCTGGAAACTGGGTCCGGCACTGGCCGCCGGTAACTGCGTAGTGATGAAACCTGCCGAACAGACCCCAGCCTCCATTCTGGTTCTGATGGAACTGATCGGTGATCTGCTGCCAGCGGGCGTGGTCAATATTGTGAACGGTTTAGGTGAAGAAGCCGGACAGGCGTTGGCCACCAGCAAGCGCATCGCCAAACTGGCATTCACCGGCTCAACCCCGGTTGGCCAGCACATTCTGCACTGTGCCGCCGAAACTCTGATTCCAAGCACCGTCGAGTTAGGTGGTAAGTCACCTAACATCTACTTCGAAGACGTGATGCAGATGGAAGACGACTATCTGAGCAAAGCCGTCGAAGGCACGGTGCTGGCCTTCTTTAACCAGGGCGAAGTCTGTACCTGTCCTTCACGAGCCCTGATTCAGGAAAGCATCTACGACGAATTTATCGCCAAAGTGGTAGAGCGCGCACAAACCATCAAGCGCGGTAATCCGCTGGATACGGATGTTCAGGTCGGTGCTCAGGCATCACAAGAACAGTACGAACGCATCATGAAGTACATTGAAATCGGTAAGCAGGAAGGCGCTGAAGTTCTGATTGGTGGTGCACCAGAGAAACTCGAAGGCGACCTGCAAACCGGTTACTACATCCAGCCGACTGTATTCAAAGGCAACAACCAGATGCGCGTGTTCCAGGAAGAAATCTTTGGCCCGGTGATCAGTGTCACCACCTTCAAAGACGAAGCCGAAGCCCTGGAAATCGCCAACGATACCGAGTTTGGTCTCGGTGCTGGTGTCTGGACCCGCGACATGAACCGCGCTTATCGCATGGGTCGTGGCATTCAGGCCGGTCGAGTCTGGACCAACTGCTACCACGCCTACCCTGCGCATGCAGCGTTTGGTGGTTACAAGAAGTCAGGTATCGGCCGCGAAACCCACAAAGTGGCACTGGAGCACTATCAGCAGACCAAGAACCTGCTGGTGAGCTACTCAACCAGCCCGTTGGGTTTCTTTTAAATTCAAAGAGTTTCTCACCCTCCACTTCCTCTGGGGCATTTGCCCTACTTAAGCACCCGCTTGCGGGTGCTCTTTTTTGTTCAGCTACAGGCAATTCCTGTGATGCTCCAACTAAAGGGGCTATGATGACGAGAGTCTCGTGAGGTCCTTGTTATGCCTGTATCTTTTCCGTTTGAAAATATCTACGCCACATTACCCAATCAGTGTTTTGAGCCAGTACAGCCAACCCCCGTTTCTGAGCCCGAACTCATCAAATTTAATGAGTCCCTAGCTGATACATTAAATATCGAAACTACTGACGTAACAGAGTCCGAACTCGCGGCTATTTTTTCTGGAAACGCAGTCCCAGACAATGCGATACCTCTGGCCATGGCCTATTCCGGGCACCAGTTCGGCAACCTCAATCCTCAACTCGGTGATGGGAGAGCGATATTATTAGGAGACCTTTACGACAAAAATTCTCAACTTAGAGATGTGCAATTAAAGGGCGCAGGACGCACCCCCTTTTCCCGAGGGGGCGATGGCCGCAGCCCGTTGGGACCGGCACTGCGCGAATACATTTTTTGCGAGGCCATGTTCGCACTGGGCGTACCAACAACACGAGCGCTGGCCCTCGTGCGCTCGGGCGAGACGGTGATCAGACAGCAACGTGAACCCGGGGCAGTATTCACGCGGGTTGCAGCCAGCCATATACGGGTTGGTACCTTCCAGTATTTTGCATTGCGCGGAGACCATGATGCACTCAGAGCACTTGCTGATCATGTTATTAACCGTCATTACCCCGAAGTTAAAAACACCTCAGAAGAATCAGGAAAAAAATATCTGAGTTTATTTAAAAAAATCACTGAAAATCAGGCAAAACTGATCGCAAAGTGGATGAACTTAGGATTTATTCATGGCGTCATGAATACGGATAATATGACGGTCAGTGGTGAAACCATCGATTACGGCCCGTGCGCATTTATCGATTCATTTAACAGAAAAAAAGTATTCAGCTCGATCGACCAACAGGGTCGCTACGCATACATTAACCAACCTGCAATTGGACAGTGGAATCTGACTCGTCTTGCGGAAGCCATGCTACCTCTCTTTATGATGGATACTGAGTCTGCTCATAGCAGTTTTGATGGAGTCGAAGCCACTACCCAGAAAAAAACCGCCCAGAAACAAACCGTCGAGAAACAAGCCATCGAAGACGCCACTCAGGTACTCAATGATTACGCACATATCCACCAGCACGCCTGGGAGACCGGTATGGCAGCCAAGCTTGGTTTCTCCGAAGTGCAAGAAGGAGACCGCCAACGCTTTGAGGCGTTAACTGACCTACTCGATGAAACCCGTGTCGACTTTACTTTATTCTTCCGCCGTCTCCATACATGCGCCGCCTCGGACGGCGACCTCTCACAGGTGTTAGATTTACTCAATGCACCCGAGGCCCGCTCCAGCGCACCGCTGTTACAGCAACTAAAGGAATGGATTCAGGATTGGCAAGGCGCACTGGCTAAACGAGAGTCGTTGAGTAGCGCTCAGCAGCGTATGAACCAGAGTAATCCTGCCATTATTCCGCGCAATCATCAGGTACAGCGTGCCATCTCGGCCGCCGAGAGCGGCGACTATGAGGTCTTTGAGAAGCTTCTCAGCGCAGTGACCCGGCCCTACGAGGACAACCCGGAACATCAGGAGTTTGAACAGCCGCCAGAGCCTGCCGAGCAGGTATTACGTACTTTCTGCGGCACCTAGCAGGTCGGCAATTGAGCGCTACTGGAACCCGCTAATGCAACCCATTGTTCCACAAAGGCTGTTTTTCATCGGCTGCGGCGTTGCTAGTCTGATAGTCAACGTTGAACGGGGCTGCTCAGCTAGAGGCTATCGAACATGGGTTTACTGGTAAAAGGGGAATGGAAAGACAAGTGGTACGACACGGATAAGTCGGATGGCGCATTCGAACGCGAAGATGCGCAATTGAGAAACTGGATCACCGAAGACGGCCAACCCGGTCCTTCGGGTCAGGGAGGCTTTGCCGCCGAATCAGGGCGCTACCACCTATATGTATCCCTGGCTTGCCCCTGGGCCCACCGAACTCTCATATTCCGGGAGCTGAAAGGCCTCACCGAACACATCAGCGTATCAGTCGTATCTCCCGATATGTTGGATTGTGGCTGGACTTTCAATACCGACGAGGGAAGCTCCGGCGATTTGCTTTATCAAAGCCGCTTCCTGCATGAGATTTATACCCGGAACAAATCCGACTACAGCGGCCGCGTCACCGTGCCCGTATTATGGGACAAGCAGCAAGCATGCATCGTCAGCAATGAATCCGCCGAGATCATCCGAATGCTGAACACCGCTTTTAACGGCATCACTGGCGATGAACAGGACTTTTACCCGGAGCACCTGCACTCTCAGATCGATGAGATAAATGAGCGGGTATACCACACGATCAACAACGGCGTTTACAAAGCGGGCTTCGCGACGAAGGCTGAAAAATATGAGGCCGCCTTCTCTGAGTTGTTTGATTCACTGGACTGGCTGGAAAGTCGCCTGACGCAACAGCGATATCTGGTAAAGGACGGTCATAAGAGCGTACTGACCGAAGCCGACTGGCGCCTGTTCACCACACTGATCCGCTTCGACGCTGTGTACTTTGGGCACTTCAAATGCAACCTGAAGCGCATATCTGACTACCCTGCAATTCAGAGCTACGTCTGCGACCTGTATCAACACCCGGGCGTATCCGAAACCGTCAGTATCAAGCATATTAAACGGCACTATTACTACAGCCACGATATGATCAACCCAACGCGTATTGTCCCTGTTGGCCCAGAGCTGAACTTCTCTGCAGAACATAACAGAGCGGAGCTAGACTGATCCCAGCAATACCGTTAAGCAATGGAAGCCAAAGAGGACAATTAGATCGCACTCATTTCATACGACTGTGCTAGCGTAAGCGTCCCTTTTTAATCCGATACACTCGGTGTTGCAGGTACGCAAATGAGCACAATCCACTTTATTGGCGGCGAAAAAGGCGGTGTTGGTAAGTCCGTCTTTTCTCGCCTTCTTTCGCAGTACTTTCTCGATAACAATCTTCTCTACGCGGGCTTTGATGCAGACCAGTCCCACGACACCCTGACGCGCTTTTACCCAGAGTTCACTCAGCCGGTGAATCTGGATAAGTTTGAAAGTGCCGACCGTATCGTTGAGACCGCATTGGAAAACGACGTCAATGTTGTCGTTGACCTTCCGGCTCAGAGTGAGCGCTTTCTTAAGCACTGGATGGATGCCAATGATGTTGGCGCACTCTGCGAGGAAACCGGTGTGAAATGCTACTTCTGGTATGTGGTCGATGACGGTATGGATTCTGCTCGCCTTGCGTCTGCATTTTTAGAACGTTATCAGAGCGAACTCCCTTGCGTCCTGGTTCGTAATTTCGGGCGCGGTGGTGATTTCACGACGCTGGAGAATACGCTGAAAAAATCTGGGATCACGCCGCAGGCTGAAATTGCACTGAATGAACTGCATGATGGCACCATGCGTAAGATTGATCGTTTGTCACTTAACTTCTGGGCGGCAGGAAATCTGACAGAACGAGAAGAAGGCGTACTCTCTCTTATGGAAAGACAGCGCACGCGCGTCTGGTGCAAGAAGTCCTACGCCGAAATTCAGAAAGGCCTGCAAGCGCACGACCTGAACATCACAGCACCAGCCTAAAACTGACGGCTAGCCACAACTCGCGCACCATCGACGATGCCCATTTGATAGGCATCGTCGAGAACCTGCATATCCGTTGTAAACTGCCCAGCAGAAAAAGACTCTGGCGGACAAAGCTCGATCACTTCGCAGTCTGATGGCGGCGTACGGATAAAATCCAACGCCTCATTGTATTCAAGATGCCTACGCTGAAGTCGCTTCGCTATCGCTGGATATTGACGCAGGATATAGGGAAACAGATGTCGGAATCGATATGCCTGCTTACGATATGAAGCAGGGTTTGACCGTATAACCATAATCTTGCGCGCGCCGCGACGATAGGCTTCTTTTACGGGAAGGGAGTCAGCAACACCACCATCCAGCCAGGTTCTACCGCGAAACTGGATCGAATTACGAAACGCGAGAGGCATGGCTGCCGAGCATTTAATGGCCTGAAAGACTTCGTTTCTGTCAGGAGCAATGTAGTCGGGCTCCCCCGTTTCAGCGTCCGTCACTACCGCCAGAAAACGTCCTTTTCGTGTCTCAATTTCATCAAGACCGATATCGAGTTCCCTCTCGGTAATATCCCACAACCAATCAATATCGATCAGATGGCCACCACGTAAAAAACGTCGCAAACTTTTGAACTCTGGCCGCCGGCAATAATCCGTAATGACTTTATAATTACGACCGTGTTTTTTGCCCAGATACGCAGCGGTATTAGAAGCCCCCGCAGACACACCAAAGTACCAATCGAATGGGTAATAATCCGCTTTAATAAATTCGTCCAGAACCCCTGCACTGTATATACCGCGCATGGCGCCACCCTCAACGATGAGTGCAGACTCTATCTTGGTATTTTCAGTCATCGGAATAACCGTGGCCGTAATCATGAGAGGAAGAAAAGGTGCAGGTCATCGCTTCGAGATCCGCTTCTTCGACTAATCCCAGCTTCAGGAACTGAGCTTTATCAAACATCGCAAACTCAGAAGAGGAAGATGCGAGTAACTCACCATTTTCATCATGCAGCTCACCGACCATCAGAAACTTGCGACGATTTTTCTGCTCTTTGATCCAGCCGGTAGCGATGACCGTCTGATTGATATACACGGGTTTCTGGAAGGTGACGTTCAGATCCCGCGTCAGAGGGTATTTATTCGTGAAATACATGCTGGCCCATCCCATCACCTCATCCAGAATGGTCGACGTGACACCGCCATGCGCCAGCTTAGCCCAGCCACGCAAATGCTCAGGAATGGTTACAATGGTGCGTACTTTCTCACCGTCGGTCTCAAAATTCATATTCAGACCATGTGGGTTTTCCGTGCCGCATCCGAAACAGCGGTGGTCGGCTTTACTGATAGGTTGCCAGGACATTCTGTTCCTCTGATTTGCTCACTGAAGATTCACGCGTGGCACACGCTTGGTAAGACGACAAAATAGCTCGTAGCTGATGGTATTGGCCAGACCCGCTACTTCATCGATAGAAACCAATTCACCCCACAACTCCACCGGTGAACCAATGCCGGCCTCGGGTGCGTCTGTAATGTCTACCGTAATCATGTCCATGGATACCCGCCCGACCAACTCGCAACGCTGACCAGCGACATTAACCGGCGTTCCACTGGGCGCATGACGCGGATAGCCATCACCGTAACCAATGGCGACCACACCGATACGGCTGTCACGAGGTGCTGTCCAGGTGCATCCATATCCAACGGTCTCGCCTGCTTTCACTGTGTGCGTACTGATCAGAGCAGATTGCAATGTCATCACAGGTTTGAGTCCCGCCTCTGCAGCACTGATGTCCTCACAGGGCGAGCTTCCGTAAAGCATGATACCTGGGCGTAACACTCTCTCCTGCTCGATACCACCACGAATAACAGATGCACTGTTACTGAGACTCAGAGGAACCGGCCAGGCGTGTTCCGTCATAGTTGCAATCTGTTGTTGATAAAAGCCCGTATCCGCCTCGTCCGAAGTCGCAAAATGGCTCATCACATGGCGCAGGATAAGATCATTGTCATTTCGAATACGGGCAATCATTTCAGGCGCATCTTCCAATTTCACGCCAAGTCGGTTCATCCCGCTACTGACCTTCAGCCAGACCGCTACCTCGTCCGACAGATCGGCTTCCGCTTTGTCTTTGAGCTGTTGCGGATGGTGTACCGCAAGCTGCAGGTGATACTTGGAAGCGAGCGTCCACTCCTCCGGATCGTACGCACCTTCAAGTACCAGAATCGGCTGACGTATGCCTGCCTGGCGCAAGGTTAAAGCTTCGTCCACACAGGCAACCGCAAAACCATCGGCCTCGCCACTGAGTGCGTTGGCGCAAGCCAGCATGCCGTGTCCGTAGCCATCAGATTTGATGACTGCGTACGCCTCGTGCCGTGTTGCTTCACGGGCTTTCCGGTAGTTGTGACGCAGGTTATCCCATTTCAGCAGGGCACGTGTCGGACGGGTCATAGGCGTAGGAAGATTCCTGAAAATCAGTACAATGTGACATTAGGCCCGATACTGTCATCGGGGTAGTTGTGTCATTATGTCAGCCTTACTTCAGGCCCGGAAGTCGTTCATGCCAGTTCACCCGCTTATCAGCGATCACGCCATCAGCCTGTCGGCCACACTTGCTGCTACCATCGGGCTGGAAGAAGCGATCCTGCTATCGGTACTTAACGACGCTGCGCGCCTGCAGACCCAACCACAGGCCCGCCTCAACAGCGACACGTTGCGCCGGCAGGTGCCATTCTGGAACGATGACACTATAACCAGGGTCCTGAGCTCATTAATCGACAAGGGCTTACTGCAGATTCATGGTCCGGCCTTTACCCAGGCTGCAGGCATTGTCTTCAGTTTTGCCAATGCGCCAGCACAGACTGTTCAGACTCCGCGCCCCGCACCAGCGAAGGACACACGCTCAGTTCCCGCCCGACCTGCTCCTATGCCAGAGCAATGGCAACCGTCAGAAGAAGCGGTTCAGCGGCTTGAACAGCATGGAATTCCTCGTGCCTTCTCTTTCTCGCAGCTTGATGCGTTTGTCTTACAAGGGCAGGAACAAGGCTCTAACCGCAACGACTGGAACACACGATTCTTCCGCTTCATAAAGAATCAATGGGTATATGCGCAAAACGATGCTGGACGCTTTCGTCGTCAGCAGGAACGGACAGGGTTTCAGCCTTCCCAGGAAGAAGCACTCCCCATTACAGCGGATTGGCAGCCAAGCAGTGACGCCCTGCAAATTCTGCAACGGGCCAGCATCGACCCGCAATTTATTCAGGATGCAGTGCCCGAGTTTGTTCTTTATTGGCAGGAACGCGGTGACGTATTCAAAACCTGGAACAGCAAATTTATTCAGCATGTTCGTCAGCAATGGGCACGCTTTACCGCAGCGGTAGAGCACTCGCCCATGCCCACGCGTATTGAAAGCAACTGGCAGCCTGCCGAAGACTGCTACGATATCTTAGGTATGGGTCACATCCCCCGTGAATTCGCCACTGCACTGGTCGGCGAATTCGTACTTTATTGGCGCGACTCCAATCAAGTTCACAACAGTTGGAACAGTCGCTTCTTACAATATGTGAAGCAGCAATGGGCGAAACGCCATGCTGCGTCGTCGGCCGTCAGTACAACAGGAGGCAACAATGGACAGCAAACAACTGCTCAACCGGGTTACTCAACAGCTGAAGCAAGCGTCAGCCGACTCAGTGACACAAGCTGGGCAAAATAGCGCGCCTACTGACGACCAACTGTCCGCCATTAATCAGATTTTTGAGCTGTTCCGGTTTAACTACCACAATCAGTTCCTGAAGGCCTTTCCTGACCTCGATACTATGAATATGGCCAAGCGACTCTGGTTGCGCCTGCTTGGTGACTACACAGGCGAAGTTATCATGCGCGCCGCTGAAAAAGCGGTAAAAGAAAACAGTTGGCTGCCCAATGTGCATGAAGTGCTGGCGCGCTGTGATGTCGCCGAAGTACTGGGCTTACCGTCCGCTCATGCCGCCTATGTCGAAGCCTGCCGTGCGCCATCGCCGAAAAAAGAGTTTAACTGGAGCCATGCGGCGGTCTATTTCGCAGGGCGTTCTACCGACTGGTTTTTTATTGCTAACGAACCAGAAGAAAAAGTTTTCCCCGTATTCAAACGTAACTATGAGCTCTTACTGAATCGTCTACAGAATGGTGAAAGCCTCGAGATAGAGTTACCCAAAGCCCTACCTGAAGAGACCACAACGCCCCTTTCACGTGAAGAGCAGAAGGCACGCATGCAAGACCTGATGGGTGGTTTTTAATTCCGGGATATAAACAGATGAACCTTGAAGAAACAGACATCTACTGCCCCTATTGCGGCGAGCATCAGACCGTTTTTCTTGACCCCAGCGATGTCGAAGAAGAGCACTATATCCAGGACTGTCAGGTCTGCTGCCGCCCTATTCAATTTCACCTCAGCGAAGAGTTTGATGGCAGCCTGTCACTGACAGTCAGTCACGAAAATGAGGGCTGAGAGCCGTTAAGCTCTCGACATCAATGGGCGGTTTCTTCGTTCACTAACGAGTAAACCGCAAGATCAACATCCTGCCCGCTGAACTCTAATTGCGCTGGAAGAGTCCCCTCATATTCGAAGCCCAGTTCGGTTAGATAACCTTCGTGAGTATTACCATCCGGTCGTTGTACGTTCTGACAAAGACGCATTTCCAGACGTTGAATATGTAAGTCTTTCATCAGGTACTCAGTGATGACTGGCAGCACCTCTTGCAACGCCACCAGGTCGCAGTCGTCAGAAAGCTCCCACTGAAGCTGAGTATTTAACATCATCCAGTTGATATGTTGGATGCCAATACGTGCAATCACCCGATTATCACTCTTACGCTCTATCAGCCAGTAAGCGGCCTCTCGCGACTCAAAGCGCATCGCGATGCGACGCAGCTCATCTTCAGGCTGATCAGAGACACTCATCGGCAAACGAGGGATATGAGCAACCGCTGAATCGTGTCTTAATAATTCGTATAAGGCCTCTCCGTCGGTATCGGAAACCGGTAGGCGAATGTGAAAATGTTCGGTTTCAAAATTCCAGTTCATTTCACCTCTCCCGATGGCGACGAGTCGATATTTTGCCCAAGCTGATCATCATCGCCCAAACGTCGGGCAACCGGTTTCGACTGGGCAGACAGCCAGTGATACTGCTCAACATCGGCAAAATCAGTATTCCCCGTTCGCCACGCTCGGCGGAAGCGCGCCGCCTTTTTAAAGCCCAGCTCTTCGAGCACGGATTTTATTTCTTCCGATTGCCCTTCAATCCACTGATACGCAAAATTACGAATGTGGTATTTGTCTGTGAGAAAGTCCATTGCCGCTTTAAGCGCATTTCCGCGCTCACTCTGACTAAGTGCAGGCAATCCATCTACACGCATAGTGATACGCAGGCTTGAGGCCTGCCAGTCGAAACCACTCACCATGCCTTTGATCTGTCCGTCGGTTTCAATCGCCCACATCATGCCTCTCTGAGTCGCCGCCATCTGCACGCTGTAGTCGATCATGCGATTCAGCTGTTCTTTATCAGCGAGAGGACGTTGACCCGGAATTTCAGGGTGCTGGTAGAGCTCAAATAAACCATCCAGGTCGTCGTAGTGCAGCGGTTTAATACAACCACCCGGAATCTCCAACTCGGGAGTAAATTTCATAGAAGGTCACCTGGTGTCTTGTGAACAATTAAGGTGTGCGGAGCGAGGGGGATGTAAAAAACTGACTGCTGGTCAGTATTCATCATCACCCTCGTAGCCATGAGCAAGATTTTCAAAACGCGTGTACTTACCAATAAAGGCCAGACGGTCGATACCAATCGGACCGTTACGGTGTTTACCGGTAATAATTTCGGCAATACCTTTATCCGGAGAGTCTTCGTTATAGACTTCATCGCGATAAATAAACTGAATGATATCGGCGTCCTGCTCGATCGCACCCGATTCACGCAGGTCGGAGTTAACCGGGCGTTTATTCGGGCGCTGCTCCAGAGATCGGTTGAGCTGTGACAGCGCGATCATCGGGCAATTAAATTCTTTTGCGATGATTTTCAGAGTTCGTGAAATCTCAGAGATTTCCTGCGTACGGCCTTCCGACGGACCCGAAACCCTCATTAACTGCAGGTAGTCGACCATGATCATCGCGAGGTCATTATTGTTTTCACGGTATACCTTGCGAGCACGCGCACGCATTTCCTGCGGCGTCAGGGCAGCCGTGTCATCGATATAAAGTGGCAGGTCTTTCAACATATTGACGGCGGCTGACAGCTTCGGCCAGTCCTCATCAATCAACTTACCGGAACGGATGCGTGTCTGATCGATCTTGCCGATAGACGACAACATACGCATAACAATCGATTCCGATGGCATCTCAAGACTGAACACCAGACAAGGTCGCTTGGTCGCCAACAAGGCATTTTCAACCAGGTTCATGGCGTACGTGGTTTTACCCATCGACGGACGGGCAGCCACGATGATCAGGTCGGCTTTCTGGAAGCCTGAGGTACGATTATCAATTTCGTTGAAGCCTGTGGTCAGGCCTGTCAGCCCCTCAGGCTGATTGAACATCTGGTCGAGCTGCTCAAGCGTATTCTTGAGAATAGGCGCCACCAGCTCAGGACCGCCATCTTTACGGTGACCTTCGGCGATCTGCGCAATGGCTTTCTCTGCATCAGAAACCAGAGTCAGCGCATCATCACCGCCCGGCTCATACGCTTTCTCGATAATATCGCCCGCGGCCTCAATCAGACTGCGCTGCTGTGATCGCTCGGCAACGATATTGGCGTAGGCTTCACAGTTATCAATCGACGGGGTCATATCAACCAGTCGACTCAGATAGGCGGCGCCACCGGCTTTTTCGAGTTGTCCGCGCTCTTCCAGCTCTTCAGCAACCGTCACAACGTCAATCGGCTGCTCCTGGGCTACCAGGTGCTGGATAGAGCGGAAAATAAGACGATGGTCGTGACGGTAGTAGTCGGTATCACGAAGAGTCTCTGAGACCGTCTCCCAGGCTCGCTCATCGAGCATCAGAGCGCCAAGCACCGATTGTTCTGCTTCTACCGAGTGCGGCGGCACACGGCCACTGCCAACGCTGTCTGTGTCCTGTCCGAAATCTTCGTTCATATCTTCAATACAAAAAATAAAGGCACTATCAGTGGGTACCAATAGTGCCTTAATCTGCCGCAATGAGCCATCATTGCAGCTACTGCAAGGTCATTACTTATTCAGCAACAACGTGCAGTTTCAGTACTGCTTCCACTTCTGGGTGCAGACGGATAGTGATGTCGTACTCACCAACCTGACGTACTGGGCCTTCTGGCAGCAGTACTTCAGATTTAGCCAGCTCAACACCCGCTGCTGAAGCCAGGTCAGCAATATCGCGGTTACCCAGAGAACCGAAGAGTTTACCTTCGTCGCCTGCTTTAACAGCAGCAGACAGTTCGATTTCTTCGATTTTCTCAGCGCGAGACTGAGCGGCGCTCAGCTTGTCAGCAGCCTGTGCTTCCAGTTCTGCACGACGTGCTTCGAACTGTTCAACGTTAGCTTTAGTCGCAGGAACCGCTTTGCCCTGTGGGAACAGGAAGTTACGAGCGTAACCAGGACGAACAGAAACCTGATCACCCAGTGAACCCAGGTTTGCGATTTTTTCCAGCAGAATAATTTGCATGATAATTCCTCATTACAGGACGGCTACCCTAATTAAAGTAACCGCCGTGTCTTTTTGTCGCGTGAGCCTCAGGCCTGCACGCTACGAAAATTAGTAATGATACAGCGTTAACCGTATCTCTTATTTGTCGTGCTGATCAGTGTAAGGCAGCAGTGCAATGTAGCGCGCGCGCTTGATTGCAGTAGACAGCTGACGCTGATACTTGGCGCGGGTACCAGTGATACGGCTTGGTACGATTTTGCCAGTTTCAGTGATGTAGCCTTTCAGAGTGTCCAGATCTTTGTAATCAATCTCGGTCACACCTTCAGCGGTGAAACGGCAGAACTTACGACGACGGAAAAAACGAGCC
>PDUK01000153.1 GCA_006212115.1 Thalassolituus sp.
TGGGCAAGAAAAAGGTGATTGCTGAAACCGGTGCTGGCCAGCACGGCGTCGCGTCTGCGACCGTTGCCGCACGTTTTGGTCTTGAGTGTAAGGTGTTCATGGGCTCCACTGACGTTGAACGTCAGAAGCTGAACGTGTACCGCATGAAGCTGCTTGGTGCTGAAGTTGAATCAGTTACCTGTGGTACCAAAACACTGAAAGATGCCATGAACGAGGCTATGCGCCACTGGGTCACCAATGTTGAAGATACCTTCTACATCATCGGTACGGCAGCAGGCCCGCATCCATACCCGATGCTGGTACGTGATTTCCAGAGCATCATTGGCCGGGAAACCCAGCGCCAGTGTGATGAACAGATTGGTCGTCAGCCAGATGCCGTTGTCGCGTGTGTTGGTGGTGGTTCTAATGCGATTGGTATGTTCCACCCGTACATCAAATACCCAGAAGTTGAAATGTACGGTGTCGAAGCCGGTGGTCTGGGCCTCGAGGGTGACGACCACGCCGCACCTCTCAGTAAAGGTAGACCGGGGGTCCTGCACGGAAACCGTACCTACCTGATGGAAGACGAGAATGGCCAGATTATGGGGACGCATTCCGTCTCGGCAGGTCTCGATTATCCGGGAGTAGGGCCAGAGCACAGCTGGTTGAAGGATGTAGGGCGTGCGAAGTACGTTGCTGCAACCGACGACGAAGCTATCGAGGCTTTCCACAAACTGACCCGACTGGAAGGTATTATGCCTGCCCTTGAGAGCTCGCACGCGATTGCCTATGCCATGAAATTGGCGGCTACTATGGATAAAGACAAAGTTATTGTCGTAAATCTGTCAGGTCGCGGCGATAAAGATATACACACCATCGCAGAATTGGACGGTGTAACTGCATAAGCTGGAGTTTGGCGGATGGTGACTGTTTATTTGTAGGCTTTGGCCGTTTAAGATCCATCCGCCAGTTCCATGTCATCCATTTGTGCCTGCTTTTTGCTATCTACCTATTGCGCGGCAATTTCTTGTTATGAAGTTGTAAGACCCATAGTGGTCAGCAAGGAGCGTAGAACTGCAGGAGCAGACATGGCCGTAGTGGCGGTTGTACTTGTCGCAACGGCTTAAATGGATGTTTCAGCTTATCCACGGATTGACGGTATCCGGAGACGGGTGCCGGCTATAAGTAGAGTGAAAGACATGAGCCGAATTACAAAAACGTTTGAGCGTCTCGCCGAAGAAGGCAAGAAGGCGCTGATCCCATATATAACTGCGGGTGACCCGGACAAAGCCACCACAGTACCAATGATGCACGCCCTGGTAGAAGCCGGTGCGGATGTTATTGAACTGGGTGTTCCTTTCTCTGACCCGATGGCGGATGGCCCAACCATCCAGCTGGCCTGTGAACGATCTCTTAAACACGGTACGTCACTTCGCGATGTGCTGGGTATGGTTGCTGAATTCCGCAAGACCGATAAAGACACCGCGGTCGTGCTGATGGGCTATCTGAACCCGGTGGAAGCAATGGGATACCCCGAGTTTGTTGAGCAAGCGTCAGCTGCTGGCGTTGACGGTGTACTGGTGGTGGATATGCCGCCAGAGGAAGCACGTAGCGTAGATTCGATGTTCGAAGAAGCTGGTCTCGACTTTATCTATCTGCTGGCGCCGACCAGTACTGAAAAACGTATCAAAACCATCGGTGAAGTTGGTCGCGGGTATGTCTATTACGTCTCGCTGCGCGGCGTGACTGGTTCAGCAGCCATTGATGTTGAAGATGTTGAGCGTAATCTCGATCGTATTCGTCAGCATGTGAAAGCGCCACTTTGTGTTGGTTTCGGTATTCAGAATGCTGAAGCTGCAGCGCGTGTGGCAGAGGTGTGTGACGGCGTTATTGTCGGTAGTGCACTGGTAAGTCGTATTGCTGATCAGGTCGGTAATCCGGCTCAGGCCATTAAAGATGTCTCTGGTCTGGCTGGCAGTATGCGAGAAGCCATGGATGCGAACGCAGCGGCGGAAGCCTGATCCCTCTGGAACTGTTTGATGCTCTATAGCTCCTCTGATGAATGGCTTCGTTATCTTGAAGCCATTCACCCTTCTGGAATAGATCTCGGTCTTGAGCGTGTTGCTCGTGTTGCAGAAACGCTGGACTGTGTGAAGCCCGCGCCACTGGTCATTCTGGTCGGTGGTACTAACGGAAAAGGTACGACTTCGGCGTTGATTGCTGCACTGTTGCGAAAGCAAGGCAAGCGGGTCGGTATGTACAATTCTCCCCATATTCACCGCTACAACGAACGAGTGTCGGTGGATGGCGCTGATATTTCAGACGACGATTTATGTCTCTCTTTCGACGCGGTCGAACAGGCGCGTGGTGATACCACTTTGACGTACTTTGAATTTGGTACCTTGGCCGCGCTCTGGCACTTCAAACAACAGCCACTTGATGCCGTTGTCCTGGAGATCGGCCTGGGAGGGCGACTTGATGCCGTCAATATCGTTGATCCTGATATTTCGGTAGTAACCAGTATTGGTCTTGATCACCAGGACTGGCTGGGCGATACGCTAGACGATATTGCCTATGAGAAGTGCAGTATCGCGCGTAAAGGGAAGTGGCTCGTCTGTGGTCAACCTGATGCGCCTGTGCGTGCTGCGGCGACCGTTGACAGTATCGGCGGATTACTTGCAGCGCGTGGTGATATGTTTGATGTGGTTGAGTCTGGTCAGCAGCTCACAGTGAGCTATAGGGCCAATAATGAGACGGATACCATCACTCTGACCGGTTACCATATTCCTCATCACAATGTCGCCACCGCGATTCAGGCGCTCGCGCTGATAGATCTGTTGCCCCGTTCTGAGATTGTCTCAGAGGTTGTGGCAGGCCTTCGGGTTCCGGGGCGCTGGCAGAGCTGGAACAAGGGGTCTGCGACGGTTGTGCTCGACGTTGCACACAACCCTCAGGCGGCAGCCTATCTGCGTCACCACATCGAGGAGCTGGACTGCCTTGTTCTGGGAATGCTGAGTGATAAAGATGTTGCGGGCGTCCTTGAGGCCTTGCCCCCGTTCAAGCGCCTCTGCGTGGTGACTCTCACGGGCTGGCGCGGCCTGACATGCGATGAGTTGGCAGCAAAAAGTAACGCGGCAGGATTTACAGTGGATCAAAGCTTTGAAACTATGGGGGCGGCGCTGGAGTCTATCCCGGCGACAGGGACCACTCTGG
>PDUK01000154.1 GCA_006212115.1 Thalassolituus sp.
TGTTTGGCGGCGGTATCTGCCTCAGCGCCGTACTCAAAGCCACTGGCACCAGCGTCTTTTTAGCCGATCACATCGGCAGCTTCTTACAAGGCGCGCCGTTAATTCTGGTGATTATGGCCATCGTGACCTTTGTGGTCTTCTTAACCGAATTCGCCAGTAACACCGCCAGCGCCGCTTTGCTAGTACCCGTATTTGCCGCCATTGCCGAAAGCCTGGGAATTCCAGCAGTAATCCTAAGCGCGTTAATCGCAGTGTCGGCGTCCTGCGCCTTTATGCTGCCGGTGGCCACACCACCAAATGCCATCGTGTATGGCAGTGGCTATGTGGCACAGAAAGATATGATGCGTGCGGGATTCTGGATTAACCTGAGCTGTATCGGGGTGATCAGTGGGTATGCGTGGGTGGTTTGGTGAGAAAAGTAGTACTATAGTCTGAGCTACTCTTTTTCATCGCTCCGGTCTTTCAGGTTCTCGGGCGTGCCCAGAACATTCTCTTTCTCGAGCTCTTTCTGAATATCTTCAGGAACATTTTCAAAAAGCTCTTTCGCGCGCTTTTTAGCCTTCTCAAGAGCTTTCTCGTATTCTGATTTTTCGCTCATACATCCCTCACCAAATATCGAGGATTTCCCTTTTTAGATGGCATCAATGTAAACCCTCCATGAGACATGTAATACTTCACAAGCACATCATTCAAGGGATTCATTATCCTGATCTTTTTCGCACCGATAAGACTCGCGTAAGTTTCATATGCCAATAATGAAATTGAGAACATATCGCCAGCATAAAGACAAGTTCCGGGGACACGCTCTACAAAATCAAGTCTCATCTCTGTCCCGTGGTAAGTGGGCCTACCAAGAGACAACGCCGACAGCCTATTTCCCTCCCAGACGGAAAGGTCAAAAGCCTTTGGATAAAAGGTCTTATAACCTCTTGAAAATTCCCAATCCCAGTCGACCTGTCGCTCAGACATATACCTCCATGTTGCAAAAGCATTCAAAGCTTTATGATCAATACCTGCCAATGTAAGCGCGTTCTTCAAATGCCTGGGCAGAGACTGATAGGCAAGATCTCTCGCTTGCTCCCTAAAAACGTCGTACCGCTCTAGAACTTCTTGATGGGACGCTTGCATAGTAAAGTTCCATTTTATTCAGTTTCTAAAGTTTACAGCTATACAACTCTTGTAGCAAAGCCCGGCCTTAAACAATCGAAACGTAATAATTAGTAAGCGCGAACGATGTTTATCGCGGTGCAATAGTCCTGTACCTCAATGCTGCCCGGCGCGATACCGCCAAATGCCATTTTGTATGGCAGTGGCTATGTCGCACAGAAAGATATGATGCGGGCTGGGTTCTGGATCAACCTGAGCTGTATTGCCGTGATCAGTGGGTATGCGTGGGTGGTTTGGTGAGATACCAAGTTATTTAGTTTGGCTAGCATTCACGTGACTTGACGCATTCTTCATAAGCTCTTCCGCGACTGGCTGTAGCTTCTGAAAATATTTCCTTTTTAGCTCTTCAACTCGCTTGATATCCTTTCTCAATGCCACAGGATTCCAGTTAGGAATCTGCCCTTCGCTTGGTAAGGCATCAGTCTGGACCGATATATCCAATAGCAATACCTGGTTTTCCCTGTTCAACTCGCTGAAGACTTGTGGGCAACTTACTATCGTCCTGACAAACCCAATGAAATCTGAATCCAGCTGCCGCGACCAGTCAATTAAATGACTTGTGTCATCCACTCGCTTCCAGAGAGCATGGCGACCACTGATGCGATCATCTAGCTTTTTATAATTCTTTGCCCAATGAGCCCCAAAAAAGACCTTCAAAAAAGTTACGACAGCCAGAAATGCAGCAATGAAAATTAATTCATTATCGGGAAGTATAGTATTCATCATCAATTATCGAGAAGCACTCAAAATATCTTTACCGAATAGTAACGAGATGTCTATTTTTCACCGATAACTTGTCTGCATAAAGCTACCAGCACAGGCCGGAGCACGCAGTGCGAAGATCCATCTCTCCCACGCATTAATCCCTGTCAGGCCTCATATTCATATACGACATATTATTCAACGTCCGGTACACCCCTTCAATATTCAACGCCAGCCACTCATCGTACATTTTCAGATCTGAGTATTCGGGCAGACGGATCTCTCTCTGGAGCTGCTCCAGCGATTTCCCTTCAAGCATCCCATCCCTTACGGCCACGTATAGGGCTTTCAGGTAGCCGAGGTAGCGTTCGACATCTTCACGCTTGCCTGTATCGGCATGGCCGCCGATCAGTACATCGAACTCAGGCATCGCGAGCAGTTCTTCAGTTGAGTGAATCATGCCCTGTATGTCGTAGCCCGGCAAGTTTTTATAAGGCATACGTCCTATCACGACCCAGTCGACAACGAACATGACGTTGGCGGGCATAAAGCGGAAGCTGATATTGCCGCGGCCGTTGTTCGGGCCGTGGTAGTGCATCTGGACGTAGCTCTCGCCAAGGTCTACGTGCATGTCGTCTTTAAAGGTTAGTTCTGGCGCTGCCGTCGGTAGCTTAGTGGCGATGATGTCGTCGGCGGCGTATTCGTGGGCAATTGTGGTTGCGCCAGCTTCTTCAAAGGCGTAACCGCCGAGTGCATGATCCGGATGGTTATGGCTGTAAGCCAAATACTTAATCGGCTGTTTGTATCGCTTTTTGAGCTCTTTGGTCAGGTAGTCAGCGGCGGCATCGCTGATTGGGTCTGCAACGAAAATGCCTTCGTCTGTGACCATAAACGCACTGTGGTGTGAGCCGGTGCTGAAGCGATATACGTTGCCTTTGATTTGCTTAATTTCGTATTTGGGTTGATCGGCTGCTGCGCTGAGCGCGAACATAAATAAGAGAGGTATAAGCGACATCGCTAACCATTCAACTTTGCTCTGATGGCTTAAGCGGTGTTTTTGTGAATACATTCCTGAGCTACGTGACGATTTCAATGGTGCCTCCTGCTTTTCAATTACCTATATAAAAACAGACCGCCATTGGTGTGCTGTTACGCCAATGACGAGCTGCGTAGTGATGGTTCAGAAATTAAGAGAAGCTGCTGCAAAGAGCAGCGACCTATCAAAGGTAACGCACCTGGTAGTTCAGGCTGCTCGACGTTGTGGCTTTTCGTTTCACCATATTGTCGTCTTTCATGCTGA
>PDUK01000155.1 GCA_006212115.1 Thalassolituus sp.
CATCCCCGCTGTCACTCATCCGCTCGAGATTTCCTACTCGCTCGTAAAATTCGATTAACGCTTGTTGTGATTGTTGATCAAACCAGACGCCCCGCCGCTTGAACTCTTCAATTAACTGCTGATACTGGAGCTTATCCCTGTTTCCTACAGCCAGGTTCGTCAGTAGTAGCAGGTAATCCTGATTCATAATCAGCACTCGACCGCCGCGCTTTCGGTTCTGAATAAAATGACGCGCGACTTCTGTCTCGAATGACGCAACCACCTTCCGATTGACCGTTAACTGACTAGAGCGAGCCTGACTGAAGATTTCTTTTGCCGTAGCCACGATGGCCTTAAACATATCTTCAGCGGTACTCAGCTCACCACTCCACGGCTCGCGTCCACGGGTTTCACGATATTGCTCTACAAAACGTATCAAGCCCGAGTTAATGGCATCAGCCTCTTCAGCAGACAGCGATTGAATTTCCCGATAGTGCTTCCATAATGGATAGCGGGTGGCTTCTTTGCTATCCGGCTGATTGAGATACTCAAGCGCAGACAAGACAGGAAAGAGATCTTCGACGTAATCAAGGAGTGAGCTCAAAGCTTCGCGAACGTAAGTACGCTCGCTACTGGCTCGCTCCGTATCCATAATGAAATAGAGCGGCTTACTATTAGGTTCTGTACGCCAGCTACGGAGGTTCATCGCTAACTGAGCGCTATATAGAAAGTTGTATAACGAGACGAAGGCTTTCAGGTTCTGCATCATGTATCCAGGATAGGAACACAGCAATGCAAGGTCTTCGGCGAATACCTCGCCCATGAATGGCAGGTAGTCTTCCGCCGCATCAGGCGGTGAATACGGCGCGATACTCGACTGAAGCTCGTCTAATAGCTCGGCTTCCAGAAAGTTGAGATTCTCGGGGCTTCCCTGAGCTACTTCCGGTCTGGAAAGCAACATATTTCCCAGTACAGAGCCAACGTGGCGGGTATTACCAGAAGATGCGCTACCCGCTTTAAATAACATAAATTCAGGTGATACCTGAAAGAGACCTTTGGCATCGTTGTCGAAGTACATTTGCTGCAAAAGGCTTTCAAACTCATCATCAGCAATTTTTGTCGATAAGCGGGCCATACAGGCTTCGGTAAACTTATCTAGCGTAGCCCCTTTTTTCAGCGCCTTTCGCCATGCGATAGAGAGCAACTCACCTGCGACCGCCATAACATCGGGATCACTGATTTTTTCCCCACGTTGCTGACGAAACGTGAGGAAATGGTTTACGAAATTCCGGTCTTTAATTTCTGCAGATGCCACTGCCTGCAGGTTTTCCTTCAAGCTCATCAGCAGGCCTCCACGACAAATTCATCATCTTCCAGAAGCAGCGACCACTCACTCTTATTCCGGATGAAGTTTAACGCGCCATTCTTTGAAGCAACTCGAGTCACTTCGTCGATGACTTCTTCGAGAATTACAATCGTGTTCTTATCGTGTCTGTTTGGCCGGTAGCCAGACATTATACGTTCGGCCAACTCAAGGAATGAAATCGTCACGGGGAACGGCTTGATTGCCTCCTCGCCAACCTTAATAGCTGCATTAAAGCTATGAATCTGGCTGGACATCGGGCTAGTGAGCCCTTTGGTATCCATCGCAATCCGAACTTTAGTAGTGATGGTCACACCATTGCGTTCTGCCAGGTATATCGCATCGTTACCAAGGCTGGTAAGCAGGCGGTTGGCAAATTTGACCAGACTCGCAATCAACGTCTTATCGTAGAATTCACGCAGCTGCTTCTTGTCGTCCAGCGCCTGATGAAGCTGCCACACATGTATGTAGTCTTCGAATAATTTACGGCGAAAATCTGCAATAAAGTTTTTATGGTAATTATTACCAATACATACGTCTTTCATTACATAGAACGCACGAATCCAGGTCGTCGGCTCCATGTTGAAGTATCCATACTTTGCCATAAATTCCAGCTTAAATTCGTTAAACTCAGCATCCTCAACCTCAAGAGAACGCTGAACAACAAACTCATCGATACGCTGTGACCTGAGTAAACACGGATCAAGGCTGGCCATACTAGCTGACAGGCCATCACCCGGAGCTAGAAACAGGTTATCAAACAGTACCGAATCACCAGCAATCAGGTTATAGATAAAATCTAATAACGCCCGTGCAGACAGAAACTGATCGTATTTCAGGCGTGCGTGCAACAAGGTCTGAACAATCAAAGCCTGCACCTCAGGCTCTTGAAGGATACGATAGTTCTCATAGATCAGTTGTTGATGGTGCGCCTTATCTTCTGAATAAGCTCTGTAAAGGGGATTTCTTTCGTCAGCCGCAGTCACTTTTCCGAGTAATTCAGAGATGAATTCAGAGCCAACCGCACCCTTCTCAAGCGAAAACTTTGGGTAATCCTCAAAGCTAAGGAACTGGTATTGGTCAAAAACACGTTCACCGTTGATAAATCGGCTTATCGCTTCCTTAACACCCGCATGACGCACATCACCGGTGTTCTGGAAGTTAAACAACATCCCGATGTTGATACCGACGATTAGGGGCTTATTGCTCTCTCTGTGTCGATCAAACAACTCGTTCAGCGCCTCGACTGCGTTCTGATCTGGCTTAAAGCTATGAGTCGCATCCAGATGAAACAGAAAGTCGTCTTTGTATAAGTCGTGATGCCTGCGCAGGATCTCTGACTTGCCGTCACCACTGGAACCACAAAGGAAGATGATTGATTGTGCAGAGTTTGTCGTCTTCAGGGCTTCAACGAAGCGACGTTCGATCTCAGTTTCAACGTAAAGGTAGGAGCGAAGCTCTTCTACTTCATCGGATGACTTTGAGAGCGTAGAGACTGCCTCGGCTGACGAGCGCGCCAAGGTATCAAGCAGTGTTTTGAAATCCATATCCACCGATTCTCGTAGGCCTAACGTAACGCACTTAAGGTGAAAGCACGGAAGTACAAGGCCTACAAGCATACCGATGTTGGCGCTAATCATCTAGGCAAAGGGAGATGACAATCTGTTCCATTCGAGATTGGTGTATCGGATATTTACCGCCCCACAATAAACGTCGTTCCTCGCATCACCTTTTCATCGCCTGCCGTAATTGCAAACTCAATATCACTGCGATACGCACCGCGACTCAGCGTCGCTGTGTCTACACATACCTGATACTGCTGCGTCTGCGTCGCGACGCCGTTCTCAGGCACCAGTAGTGTTGCAGGCCCCAACAGTTGGGCATGTTTCAGGCCTTGTATCGCGACAGCTACACGGTGGTTCCCCGATGCAAAGTATTCTACTTCGAGCTGGTAGCTGTTGCAGGTCTGGTCGTTCACAGTCTGGTAGTAAAGCTGTTGGCGGTCGCGCTGGATATCAACGACGATGCTATCGCGCTGGGCTATAAAGCTACCAAGAATTACCACGGCCATACTTATTACTACGCCGTAGGCCAGAGTGCGTGTTCGCAGGATAGGGCTGTTACCGGTGCGGATCTTTTCTACCGAGTTGTAGGTAAT
This sequence comes from Thalassolituus sp., assembly GCA_006212115.1. Classification (GTDB taxonomy): domain Bacteria; phylum Pseudomonadota; class Gammaproteobacteria; order Pseudomonadales; family Oceanobacteraceae; genus Thalassolituus. Next base: position 3,501 of record PDUK01000155.1, read on the forward strand.
TAATCCTCGCGGCTTTTTAATTTTATCCATGACGCTATCGCAGGCATCAATACAGGCACCGCAGTCGATGCAGGCAGCCTGTAGGCCATCGCGAATGTCTATCCCCGTTGGGCACACCTGTACGCAGAGGCTGCAATCAATACAGTCGCTGCTTCGTGTTTTGTCGTAGGTAACTGTCCGGGTATTGTCATCGAACATGACGCTCTGAA
>PDUK01000156.1 GCA_006212115.1 Thalassolituus sp.
GAGCGCTATCTCCTGAAAGAACAGGGTAACGTGCTCGCGGAAGGCCGGAGTATCGGTCACCGGATTGGCAAAGGCCGGGTGAAAGTCATTGATCGTATTGAAGATATGGATCAGGTTCAGGAAGGCGATGTGCTTGTCGCAGATATGACAGACCCTGACTGGGAGCCAGTCATGAAACGCTCAGCCGCGATCGTCACGAATCGTGGGGGGCGTACCTGTCATGCCGCGATCATCGCGCGTGAGCTGGGCATTCCTGCCGTAGTTGGATGTGAAGATGCTACTGATCGCCTGAGCGATGGTCAGGAAGTCACCGTTTCCTGCGCAGAAGGTGATACCGGATTCGTTTATGACGGTGCTCTGGATTTTGATGTTCGGACAAACAGTGTTGAGTCCATGCCAGATCTGGACCTCAAGCTTATGATGAATGTTGGTAACCCGGATCGCGCTTTCGATTTTCAGGCACTGCCTAATGCTGGAGTAGGGCTCGCCCGACTGGAATTTATTATCAACCGCATGATTGGTGTTCACCCCAAGGCACTGCTGAACTTCGATCAGCTTCCGGATGATCTTCGGCCCACGGTTGAGAGACGTATTTCCGGGTATCCTGGGCCTGTTGATTTCTACGTCGAGAAACTCGTTGAAGGTATTTCGACTCTGGCTGCGGCGTTCTGGCCTAAGCGGGTCATTGTTCGTTTATCGGATTTTAAATCGAACGAATATGCCAACCTGATTGGCGGGCGCCTTTATGAGCCTGAAGAAGAAAACCCGATGCTTGGCTTCCGGGGTGCTTCCCGCTATATATCGAAAAATTTCCGCGACTGCTTCGAACTCGAATGTCGGGCAATGAAGAAAGTCCGGAATGAAATGGGGTTCACTAACGTCGAGATCATGGTTCCATTTGTACGTACCGTGGGTGAGGCGGAGCAAGTGGTCGATCTTCTCGCAGAGCATGGGCTGAAGCGTGGCGAAAATGATCTCCGTCTGATCATGATGTGTGAACTGCCAGCGAACGCGATTCTTGCGGATAAGTTTCTTGAACACTTCGACGGTTTTTCAGTTGGTTCCAATGATCTCACCCAGTTAACGCTGGGGCTTGATCGTGATTCAGGCATCATCGCTCATTTGTTTGATGAGCGGAATGAAGCGATTCTGGCGCTGCTTGAAAATGCCATTGATGCCTGTAAACGGGCCGGGAAATACATTGGGATATGTGGGCAAGGGCCATCAGATCACCCGGACTTTGCTCGTTGGCTGATGGACAAAGGAATCGACAGTATCTCATTGAACCCGGACTCTGTTCTCGATACCTGGTTTTTCCTTGCAAACAAGCAGGACTGAAAGGGCGGTAATTGAATGAAGAGCAGCAGTGCGCTGTTTCCAGTCACATTAATGAGGGCGGATATCCTCGGGGATCTTTCTGAGGATATCTATCTCGTTAAGCATAACCGCGATCCGGATCAGAGTGTTCAGATTGCTCTGACGCGGGTTGGTCTTGCGGAATTTCCCGAGAAAAGCGGCTTTCCCCTGGTTCTTGTTCACGGTAGTTTCACTAATCGTGGGTTCTGGCTCTCGCCGAAAGGTCAGGGCTTTGCCCGATACCTGGTTGAGCAGGGCTTTGATGTCTGGTTGTTTGAACAGCGGGGCCATGGTCTGTCGCCTCGCAATCAGGACTACAGCAGAAATACTGTTGAGCGCTACGCACGGTACGACGTGCCTGCAGTGCACGAATTTATCGAAGAAAAAACAGGGCGCTTTCCCGCCTGGGTTGGTCACTCTCTCGGTGGCACTATGATCGCAACAGCCGTTGCTGCAGGTTTCTGTGATAATACGATTCCTGCGTTCGTAATGTTCGGGACACAGGTCGTTCGCCCGAATCTGGCGTTGCAGGTGCCTCTGCTGAGTCAGATCACACGAGGAGTGGTTTCCTTTAAGCAGGAACTCGATGGCCGCAAACTTAAGATCGGTCCTGAAAATGAACCTGCAGGCGTCATTAATGAGTATCTTGCTCGCCATAGTCTGCTTGGTCGCTGGAAACTTCCCTCGACGAATGAACCTCTGCTTCCGCGCTGGAAGGAAGAGTGCATTCCAATGCTCGGTGTTTCCGCAGCGGGAGATACCACGGATCCCGCAAAATACTGTCAGCGGTTTTACCGCATGTATGGTGGTCCTAAAGAGGAGCTGTTGCTTGGTACCGAGAACGGCTTCAGTAAGGATTTTGCCCATATAGACATGATTGTCAGTAAGGAAGCAGAACTTGAAGTCTGGCCGAAGGTCAGTAATTGGTTAAAGGCTTATGCCGGCTGACCAGCAGCGCAATGTCGCAGTGCTCGCTGGAGCGACAGGCTTGATTGGTGCGCATCTTCTGGATCTTCTGATTGCCTCAGACAAATACACACAGGTAGTGGTTGTGGCGCGCAGAAAACCGACAGGCCTCTCTGTCACTGCTCAGGAGGCGCTCAGTACAGGGTTGCTTCGCTGGAGTATGTTCGATCAGTCTTTTCCTGAGTATGTTGATCATTTCTTCTGCGCTCTGGGAACAACACAGAAGGTATCCGGTAAGTCTGGCCTGGCTGCAGTGGATCGCGATCTGGTCATTGATCTTGCGAGCAAAGCTGCCGACGCTGGCGCTCAATTATTATCGGTTGTCAGTGCGACAGGTGCGGATACGGGTTCGGTGTTTTTCTACAATCGAATCAAGGGCGAAATGGAGCAGGGGGTCGGTCGACTGAGTGTTCCTTGTATTCAGTTCTGGCAGCCGTCTGTACTCATTGGTGAGCGCGATGATTTTCGTCTCGCAGAGGCACTGGCTGGCTTAGTATTGCGGCCACCTTTGCCAAAAAATATTCAGGCCCGGAAAGGAGCGGCAGTTGCCTCTGCCATGGTAGTGGCTGCCGGTCAGGATTTAACTGGCTTACACCGATTTAAAGTACGTGAAATAGATATGTTTAACTCAGGAGAGATTCTATGACTCAATATATTACCCCAGACCTGTGCGATGAATATCCGGACCTGATTACTGTTGTTGAGCCAATGTTCAACAACTACGGTGCCCGTGAATCATTCGGTGGAGAAATCGTTACTGTTAAATGCCACGAAGACAACTCTAAAGTAAAAGAGCTGGTTGATACCGATGGCAAAGGCAAAGTGATGGTGGTTGATGGTGTGGCGGTTCTATGCGTCACGCGCTGCTGGGCGATATGCTGGCAGAGAAAGCGGCTAAAAATGGCTGGGAAGGTATCATCATCTACGGCTGCATTCGTGATGTTGACGTTATCATGGAGACTGAGCTGGGTGTTCAGGCACTGGCAACCAACCCTCTCAAGACCGATAAACGCGGTCTCGGTGATGTGAACGTTAAGGTTAAATTTGGCGGCGTTGATTTCGTCCCGGGTCAGTTTGTTTACGCAGATAACAACGGCATCATCGTTTCTCCGCAGAAGCTGGAGATGCCAGAGGCCTGATTAACAGTGCACTCTGTAAAGAGCCCGGCATGGCCGGGCTTTTTTGTGCTCCGTTTTCGATGGGATGGGCTGGGTTGTATACAATCTTGGTCGTAGATCTATTGAAACTGGCATTTTTAGGCGTAGAATGTCGGTCGACTTATTTAGGATTGTCGACAATCTATGTCTGAAGCCCAAACGCTTGCTGAAAAAGTGTTCTCTGAACTCGCCACGGCTATCGTTCGTGGAGAGCTGGCTCCCGGTGAAAAACTTTCGGAGCAGGCATTGGTTACCCGATATGGCGGCAGTCGCGCGCCGATAAGAGAAGCGATTCAGAAGCTTGAGGCACGCAATCTCGTGGTTCGTG
>PDUK01000157.1 GCA_006212115.1 Thalassolituus sp.
GCGCTTCCTGAGTACATTCAACGTTCATCAGGATGTAGTGCGCTTTGTGCACGTCGTTGATTGGGTATGCCAGGTGACGGCGGCCCCAGTCTTCATAACGGTCGATTTTACCGCCAGTAGATTCGATGGTGTTGGTGTAACGCTCAACCATCGCTGGCACCTGCTCGCTCTGGTCAGGATGTACCAGGAATACGATTTCGTAGTGACGCATTGTCAGCTCCTTATGGGTTTTAGCCTTCCGGCCCATCCGGTAAGGCAAGGAGTTCGGTTTTCTGTCCGCATCAGCGAAACCCAGAAAAACGAAGGGCGGCGATTATATGAGATCACGCCTATGGATTCAAACCCTTTCCCGGCCTGACGAAGGGCTTTACACTTAGTGCTGCTTCCGGATGGCACAGATAGGATTCAGAAGCGCCTTCGCTCACACAGTCAGATAACAAAAGGGGCTGCATGTCACGCCGGGATAATCTACTGACGCGCTGGATCGAAGCCCGACAGGGCCGTGAACGTCATTATCTGACTCGATTCTCTATCGGTGCGACACTCTTCTTTGCGGGCGTAGGACTGATGCTGTTTGCCGAGCAGCGCATTACCCCCTCTCTGATGCAGGAAGTGCTGACCCTCGTCGGCTTGTTATTGGCGGGAGCCGGCGCAGCATTGGCAGCGTCTGCCTACATCATACTCACCTTATTGAGACTGTTTAAACATGACTGAGCGCTTCCCTGATCTGGAAATCTACCTGTTAAAAGGCACACCGGACGCCATACGAGATTGGCTCAGCCAGACGTTCAATGACGTAACAGACGTGAAGGTCAGTGACGAGCACTGCCATTGGCAAGTAGCCGGGATGGACGTCTTTCTGAATGTAAATGCAGAGAAGAATTTCTCCAGCCTCTGGTTTAAGCAAAATAAGACGCCCTGGAACACCGATCTGGAACTTGCCCGAGCCGCGTATTCTGGTCTCAGTACGGAAATACGCTGCAGCGATAGCGGTTGGCAGGAAAGTGAAGGCGAAGCCAGCTCGGGGGGTTGGATTAAGCTGAATAGCAATGGCGAAAAGCCCTTTAATTGGCAGTAATAGCATTGCTTCCGTAAATTACTATCAGATAGAAAAACATAATAGTAATTTGCAATAAAGCACACCATTGCAAATGATAACGCTTCGCATTAGCTTAAGTGGATCCAATGGAGGATCTCGTTATGCGTACCGTTACTGCCTCGACCTTTTCCGCTTCAAAAGCCGACCAGTTTAGTGCTCTTGAATCGACCGTCACCACCAGCTCTGAGCTCAGCGGTGAGCTTCTGGACCAGTATATGGATACCGGTCTGGACCTCGCGATTAATGCCGGGGCATCCGGAATGACACGTCTGCAGGAAAGCTGGCTACGTCGACTCTACACCACACTCCGGGATACAGGATTGGACCCCCGACGCCACGAAACCAGCCGGGCGTTATGCTTTGATGCGCTCTATCAAGTGTTTTTTGCACTGCGCCATATATACCGCTCTCGTCCGGGCGGAGAATGCAGCCTGCGTAAGCTGAGCCGCGAAATGCAGTTCATCAGCCACCATCTGGTGTAAAAACGCCATGCGGATTCCACTTCTTCCTGTTGCAGGTACACCCACACGCCAGAGCGCCATGAAATGCGCAGCCTTGGTGTGTACTGCAGGGTGTCCGACGTCTGTCACAGAATCACTCGCCGACTCGTTACCGAACGTCTGCTTCGATTGTTACTCAAGTGAAGTAAGCAGTGCGCTGGCGCTTTGCCCCCATAAGGATATTTATATCCTGATTTCCGCAGAAGACATTATCGGTATCGAAGAAGAGTGGCTGAATGCCAATACCGCGTTAAAGGGCGTGAGTCTGAAAGAACGTAACGTATTTATTACCGCCTACGATAGCGACTATCTGACACCCGACTGGGAAGCGCTTCTTGCAAGCTTTACCAGCCGTGGGGCCATACCTGCTCTGCTAGAGCCAGCACAAGTTCTTTCCTAATACCTGACACACAGATTCCGAGACAAAAGTGCCGACACCGGAGTGTCGGCACACACTGGGACATTAACGTCCGAACAACCAGGAAAAAATCGAACGGAAGAACTCAGCCACGCGGCTGAAGAAATTCACAGCAGGACGCTCATCACGAATGTCCACCACCAGCTGAATACGCGCTTCGCCATCACTGACTTCAATCACTGCCGAAGCAGGCAACTGATTCAGTAGATCACGATCCGCCACACCAGACAAAACACCCATGGCGCTCAGTGTCATGCCTTGCGGAAGCGATAGTGCCTCGTAAGTCAGAGAGTCACCGTCGGCGTCGTTCACATAATTGCTCAGATCCAGATCGATGCTTTCATTACGACGAGTGATCTCAATCGCAGGAATATCGGCTACCTGTTCTGGTGCAACATTGGGCGCTTGGATCATCAAACCCACAACAATCGGGTCATGGTCGGATGAGCGATAAGCATCTGGCGACGCGTAATTATCAACCGATGAATACGGCTGGCCATTGGCTTCGGTCAGGTAATCCACCAGCGAATCTTCCACTGAGTTGATATGCCAGGCATCCACACTCACTACCTGAGCCAACAGATCGTCCGTCGCCAGCGCATGATCCAGAGAACCTAACAAACCCGAAAAGCTATAGCTGTATGGCTGCGCTTCCGGAGCGGCGTTCGTGTACTTAAGATTGGTAAAACCCGCGCTGTAGAAAGTCTGCATCGGGTCTTCCTGGCTGTAAGCGTTCAGGTCACCCAGAATCATGACCTGCTCATCATCAGCAAGAAACTCAACCAGCGCCTGAGCTGCGCGAGTACGGTTGATGTTGCAATTACCCTGACCATCGGCACCTTCATCAGGCTCGTTACATGCTGAGCCTTTGGACTTCAGATGATTAACTGCAAACGTAATTTCCTGACCATCAACATTAAAAGCCTGAATCAGCGCAGGACGGTTTTTGGTGTCATCAAACAGCGGAGTGTTATTTTCATCCATCGGTGAGTTGCTGGAATCAAGGACACGAGCCGCACCGGCAGGCGATACGCGATCAGCACGATAAATCAGACCGACGGCAATAGCATCTGTACCTAACCCTGAAGCCGCAGCGTCCGGATTAATAAC
>PDUK01000158.1 GCA_006212115.1 Thalassolituus sp.
CTATAAAACCAAAGTCTCTGACTTCGGGATGCTCGCACATAGCGAAATACAAATCTTCGAGGGCTTGATTAGATTTTTCCAAAAAATCGAGTGACAGTAAGCCTCGATATTTCTGATCAAAAATAGAGAACCCGTCTATACCTGCATGCACTTCGACGGAAATATTACTGGGTTTCGGGTGAGCCAAAGAGTTTCTCGCAGTCTGCAAAACAGTCAATATTTCTCCCAATGTATCGAAGTCCTTCAGATCAAAATTAGGAAGCACTTTTCGGACTTTCTTATGGTAACTATCTTTTTCTTTAAACTTCTCCCGAAAAATTGAGAAGCCACCCAGGTTAATAAGAGATTCAGCCCAAAGGCATAAAGATAAAAGGCACGCCGTCATATCGTAGTTTATTCCGGCATTATCACCTTGTTCCAATCTTTCGCGTATCCGTATGAGTTGGTAATCAACCAAACTTTCAAGGTCATTATGTGGACGCCTTTTAGTATCGTATTTCATATATTGGCCCTAAATACTTTCTCAATAGTGATACCGACACGAAATCATCGTAATCGCTTGATCATCCACGGCGTACACCAAACGATTAGTATCGTCGATTCTTCGCGACCAAAAGCCAGATAAATTTTCCTTCAACGGTTCTGGTTTTCCTATCCCATCAAAGGGTGAGCGCATCACATCAGTAATTAATTTATTGATACGCTTGAGCGTCTTTTTATCTTGAGTTTGCCAATAGAGGTAATCACTCCAGGCCTCGTCAGTCCATGACAGTAACCGGTCAGTCATCCATTAGTTCCCTTGGGCTAGCTTTACCTTCCCGGTATTGAGCGATGGACCGATTGAGATGTTCAGCGTTAGCAGGCGAGCGCATCAGATGTACGGTTTCCATCAAGCTGTTGTAGTAGTCGAGCGACATCACAACGGCATCATCTGCATCACGACGAGTGATAACTGTAGTGTCTGCATCGTTAACGACGTTATCCAGCACACTTTTAAGGCTATTACGCGCTTCGGTAAATGAAACGATTTTCATGAGGCGATCTCACATGTACAACTTATTGGACAAGTATAGCCTCACTGGAGCGACATGTGCAATTAGTCGTACATATAGGTATGTCGTTTGCTCGCCTAACGACCTCCCCGTCCTAGTCCGTTTTTGATTTCCTGCAGTATCTCTGCCGCTGTCTGATCTGTGAAGCCGCTGCGTTCACCTTCAATAAGACGCGCCCGAACTCGGAGTAGTTTCACTTGCGAGACTAATGAAGGAGCCAGAACCTAAACTCACACGTAACATAGATGATTACTGAGCAATGTGTTCAAACTGAACGGTGCAAGGCAATGACTCACGATGGCGCCGCACGCTATTGAGACCCACCAATTTACAAGATACCATCCGGCCCATTGGAATATTCATAAACAAGGACGCTACCAATGAAGCCGACATTGACCAAGTCAATCGGGCACGCTGCACTGTGCCTCGCCATCACATCCACCATCGCCGCATGCGCACCGCAATACCGCCAGCCAACAGCTGCAGAGCAAGCGCAAGTTCAAGAAGTAATCAACGCGATGAAACAACGCGCTGCCAATTATCATCAACAGCAGCAATTGCAAGCACAGACACCGCAATCAGTAGAAAAGATCAGCGGTGCAGAACTGACAGCATCCGTCAGTTCCATCAAGAATGCTGGCCATCCCGCGCCTATCGAAATTCGTAATCGGCAACTGTTTGTCGATGGGACACCGTACCTCGATCCCGCTGGTCAGATCGTGAAGTTCAAAGGCGAAGTCACTACAGGTGAATTCGTATATATGTTGAAGAATATGCAAGGGCACTACGTACTCAAATACAACCGTGCTGGGTCCGATCAACCAGGATTTGAACTGGCGACTGCCGTTTCCGGCCCCTCAGGCATTACAGTAACGACTTCTACCGGTCAGACACTTCAAGGCAGTTCATTACTCCCTCTTTCAGATGGCTTTTTAGTATCACGGGACAACGCTGTATTCATTTATACATTAGATGATCAGGTAAAGACCTTTCCCGTACGAGAAGGGTTCCATGTCACTCCTTTCCAGAATGGCGACGTGTCAGGTACAGGCTATGTGCTATTAGAACGTGACAAAGAACAATCAACATCATCTGGATTTATGGGCTCCCTGAAAGGACTAGGTGCGACATTAGGAATCAACAAAGCTTACGACTATGTATTAGCGAATATTGAAACCGGTCAGGAAGTGCCACTGAATTTGCCATCAGGCCTGAAAGAAGTAAATGTACATTCTGGCTGTGTAAAACAAAATAATTTTGTGAATAAGTGCTCGAACATGGAGTCTTTCGAGTCGCTATACCAACCTAACGGCCAACCAAATTATGATCATTATTTCTGGGCAGTAGATTGGTTTAAGGGGAGTAATGGACCCTTGGCCGTGTATCAGGAGAGTACGAAAATTCGCGCGATCGAGTTAGATAAAAGCCAGATACACACAGTATTTTCAAGAACCTTAGGTGTGAATCATTTCTCTGTCACTCGCTCAACCGCTGGCGTTGCAACGGTAAGCGCTCGCCTGGGGTTCAGTACAGACGAAGTCGCTGACTTAGACACCTTTATTTCGCAAAATACCGGTGAATTGATTTCATTCGAAGAGTGATATTTGGGGCTATCTTTCAATAACCCCTGAAAAGCTGTCGCTGTTAAAAAGCCGATCTGAAAATATTCAGATCGGCTTTTTTGTCTTCACAAGCAGTGCTCAGCTAATCTGCGGAATAATCTCTTCCATCATACGCTCGGCGTTGGCGGCAATGGTCAGGGCTGGGTTTGCTGCGCCCGCTCCGCCCGGAATCGCCGCACCGTCGACCACGTACAACCCTTCTACGCCATAAACTTTACCGCTCAGGTCACAGGCGCTGCCCATAGAGACACCACCGAGTGGATGCCAGGTGCCGAACCAACCGGCTTCGTTCAGCTTACCACCGCCTGTCTGCACCATCTTTTCCATAGTGTGAACGAGCGCGTTGTGGGAGGTTTCGTTGGCGTCACGATCCCAGTTGAGTTTGATTTTGTCGGTCCAGCGGTTGTAGGTGACGCGGGAGTTCTGATCCGGCACCACCATGCCCA
>PDUK01000159.1 GCA_006212115.1 Thalassolituus sp.
TTTTATTGGTGATCTTCCCAAACGCATTAACGATATCACCAAAGTGTTGCTTCGCCATATCCGCGCGGTTGATAGACTCTTCTGACATTACCCGACTCTGATCAATTACGTTCACAGCCTCATCGGCTGCAGCCTGTAGCTGAGCGATCATGTTGTCGATCTCGCTTGCAGAATCCTGCGTTCGCTGAGCAAGAGTGCGGACCTCGTCGGCCACCACAGCAAAACCTCGCCCCTGCTCACCTGCGCGCGCGGCTTCTATCGCTGCGTTCAGTGCCAGTAAGTTGGTCTGTTCCGATATCGACTTGATCACTTCAAGTACAGAGCCTACTTTTTCAGCATCGCCTGCCAGACGATCCATCACCGCCTTCGCACTCGACAGTTCCGTCGCCAATTCGGAGATGGCCTGAGCATTCTTACCGACAACCTCCTCGCCCTCACCGACCAACGAACGAGCCTCATCAGCCGTCTGCTTAGCCTCACCCGTGTGCGCAGTGACTTCATTGGCTGACTCCGCCAGCTCATTGATGTAATTCACTAGAGCCTCGTTTTCACCGTGTTGTTTCAGGGCACGGTCCTGCAAGGTATCACTCAAGGCATGAAGCTTTTCAGCCCCCTCCTTCACACGGCCGGATTCATCAGCCAACTCACGAAGTAAATTTGATAAATGTTCGCCGTAACCATTAACCGCTATACGTAACTCAGCGATCTCATCCGAACCCCGGATAACAAGGCGCTGATCACTTCTGCCCTCTGACATACTTTTGATCTGCGTTGTAGTTTCAGCGAGAAGCCCGAGCAACTTATTGCCGTACATGTACACAAGCACAGAGAAAATCAACATAAGAGGAATCAACGAGCCATAAAGAGCAAGTACCGTCGTGTTGAGACCGCTCAGGGCGACCGCATCAGGAATAATCAACGCAAGTTTCCAGCCTTGCTCGGGCAATTCAGAGATAATAAGCTGCGAACCACCACCATCGACAACGGCATCGGGCAACTGATACACACCCGGCCCAGATCTCAATGAAGTGATCAGAGGCTTCAGGCCATCACGCTTGATGACGTCATCAAGTGTCAGAGTCGCTATTGGCTCATTACGGATATCTGGTGCCGCGATAATACGATCTGTCTGATCAACAATGACCGCATGACCACCGCTGGCAGCATTCATGCTTTCCAGTAGTTTCTCGATACCTTCCATCTTAAGATCAATGGTCGCAACGCCCCAGAACTGACCGTTACGTTGAATTGCAACTGTGCAGGTAGTCATCGCGACTCCAGAGGCAGGGTCAAAATACACCTCAGACCAGGCACACTGCCCCGCGGCAAGCCCTTTACCCACGGTATACCAGCCTTCATTGTGATAACCGCTACCCTCTGGCGCGTTATAGTCGTCCAGCAAACTCAAGCCAGCGCCCTCGCGAGCCCAGAAAAGAGAGTCACGTGCCACTCCGGGTGAAAGCTTGTTTGGCTCTGGCCATACCCCTCCTCCGGCGATACGGGCATCACCGAACTGATCAACAACACCCTCAAGTTGCTCAATTAAAACGTTGCGGTCTGACGGCAGAGATTCCGTCAGAATTGCTAATGAGCGGGTTAACACGGCCGTCGACTCCAAGACCCCCTCAATGTCTGAGCGCATAGCATCGACGCGGCTATTCATATGAGATGTCGCTTCTCCCCGAATCAACGGCTCAGCAACAAAAGAGGTGATAACGTAGATACCCAGTATTGAAGACAGCAACAAAGCACCCGCCATCAAGCGGATTCGCCCAGAAATCTGCATAAAAGCTCCGAAGATAGGAATTAGATCATCCTCTGAGTTTAGACAGCCTGCGCCGGTCGGCCCTAAAAAGCATGGTCAGACAGGACATATTGGCCTGAGAGTCATGATGATTGGAGCCAGTGGCATCAAAAGAGCTTTGAAAGCTCGGGATGCAAACTGGGCGCTATTCTAAGCGGCTTATTTTCTTCAAGTTATTCACGAGTTTTGTAGTTCTGGTTACTACAAGTCACGCGTAGTCTATGTGTAAGAGAAACCGCGCAACCAAATGTAATATTTTTTATATTTTTGTATTAATTATTACACTTAGAGAAATTCTATTTTTTAGAAAATGCCTATTAAACAATGGGTTACGATCTGGCACACTTTGAGCAAAGGATAAAATAACAACTAAAGGAGAGTCCCATGACCACACTTAAGCAGTTCCAATCCCAATCAGCTCGTCCACTGCCAGTCATTCTGCTGGCTGACACCAGTGGCAGCATGTCAGTCGATGGTAAAATCAACGCTCTGAACAAAGCACTGAAAGATATGATCGGCACATTTGCAGGCGAAAGTCGTTTACGTGCAGAACTTCAGGTAGCAGTGATCACCTTTGGTGGTAGTGCCGATATTCACCTGCCACTGACAGCAGCTCATAAAATCGAACAGATTGAAGATTTGCCGGCTGCCGGTGGCACGCCAATGGGCGCTGCTTTCAAGCTTGCAGCCGATCTTATAGAAGATCAGGAACAAATTCCCTCCCGTGCTTACAAGCCAGTTGTGGTTCTGGTGTCAGACGGACATCCGACGGATAACTTCGCGCCGGGGATGGAACAAATCATGAATGGCAACCGTTCAGCCAAAGCTACTCGTTTTGCCATGGGCATCGGTTCAGACGCAGATTTAGCTCTGCTTGGCGATTTTGCCAACGATATAGAAGCACCAGTATTCAAAGCAGAAAATGCCCGCGATATTCACCGCTTCTTTAAGGCGGTCACAATGAGCGTCACCGCCCGCAGTCAATCCACCACGCCGAATCAATCGGTTCCTCTCTCGCTGCCAACAGCCAGCACTCTCACAAGTGAAGACGACGAATTCGAAGAGCTCGATTTCTGATGAAACTTGCTGCGACAGGCAGCTCGGTTATTGGCCCGGCACACGAGCAAGACAGCCTGCCCAATCAGGATGCCGTCATGGTACACGGTATCCAGAATGGCTGGTGCATTGCCGTTTGTGATGGACTGGGTAGCCGAGAAAAAAGCCATATTGGTTCAAAAAAAGCAGTGCAACAGGTGAGATACATCCTTCGCCGACGTGAACCCATCGTTACAGCGCTGGAAATCAGCCAGAGCATTCAAAGCACATGGCTTGACCAATTCGGCGACAACACCCAATCGTATGAAACGACATGCCTTTGGGCGCATATTAACTCTAGAGGGCGCGGCAAAGCTGCACAAGTGGGTGATGGTCTGTTACTGGTCAAAGCCAATGGCGTATTCCGGAGCATTACTCCACTACGTGATGGCTTCGGTAACCAGACCCAAACACTGGCTCAAGCCAAAACCACCGATTGGGTAACAAAAGAATTTCAGCTTTCCAGACCTGGTGATGGCGTACTGCTGATGACCGATGGCATTTCAGATGACCTGATCCCGGATCAACTGGAAGGCTTTTTTGATGTTATTTACCAGCAACTGAAAAGCAGTAATAAACGTCGCTGCAAGCAATGGCTGACTAAAGAACTGAAAAATTGGACCACCCCTAAACACGGGGATGACAAAAGCATTGCAGGGATATTCAGGACTGAATAAATCATGAGCGAAAAACTGAAAAAGAAAAAACTTCCCACTCTTGAGGACATTCGCGGTGCCAAATACCCCCTAAAAGAGGAAATCGCGAGGGGCGGCCAGGGTGTGGTGTATACCACTGAGCTACCCAACGTTCTGATCAAAGGCTTTACCAACAAGGATGAGTCTGCCAAACAACGCTGGCGTACCCATATCGAGTGGTTGATTCGCCAGGACATCGCAGACCTGAAACTGGCACGACCGCTGGTCTTGATGAAAGAACCAAGAATGGCCTATGCCATGGAATTAATGGACGGCCTGTTAGAGTTAACGTCTCTGCTCGACAGTTTTATCCAGGCCAGTGATAAGGCAACGGACGAGAGCTCCGCCCCTCATATTCAAAACTATCTCGATGAGGGCGGATTGCGCCGTCGCATTCGTATTCTTTGCCAACTGGCACGAACCCTCAACCAGCTTCATGGCCGAGGCATGCTCTACGGAGATTTGTCACCCGATA
>PDUK01000160.1 GCA_006212115.1 Thalassolituus sp.
TGCACCGTCGTAAGCTGGAAAATGGTCGCTATGAGCGTACGACCCCTGCACACTCGTGGAACAGTAACTTCCTGCTGACCAACCTCTTCCTGGTTCAGCTGCAGCGTCACTCGGATCACCACGCGAATCCAAAGCGTCGTTATCAGGTGCTGCGCCACTTTGACGAAAGCCCGCAACTGCCGAGCGGCTATGCAGGCATGGTGGTTCTGGCGGTTATTCCACCACTGTGGTTCAAAGTCATGAATCCACGTGTTGAAGCCTACTACAAAGGCGAAGAACATCAGCTGACTGCTAATCAGCAGGGCTAACAACGCTTTAACCCCCTTGGGGAGCCTCCGGGCTCCCCTTTTTTATGCCCGCATCTTTATGAGCCACTGAGTAACAGGCCGCGACAGGCGCCACAGAATCTGTAAAATCCTTCCAAAAAATAATAAAGGATTCATCATGGCCTTCTATCCCCTAGCCATCGCCGCCTTGCTTCTCACCAGCTTTCACAGCTCCAATGCCGCTGAAACCCCGGATTATTCGGACTCCGACAATTGGCTATGCCACCCAGAACAGAGTGACCGGGACAATGTCTGCTTACGCGATCAGGCCGTGATCAGTGTCGCCACTAACGGCAGCAGTTCAGTAACCCCCGGCTATATTGAGCAGATCCCTGCGGTCGATTGCTTCTACGTCTACCCCACCGCCTCGATGGATGTCACGGCCAACAGCAATATGACGCCCGATGCTCAGGAAAAAGACACCACGGCCATACAGTTCGGACGCTATGCAGAAGTCTGCCGGACGTTTGCTCCGGTATACCGCCAACGCACTCTCACCTACCTCGGTATTGGCGCGCTCGGTGATGGCCTGGTGTCTGAAGAGACCATGGCAAAAGCAAACGAAACGGCCTACCAGGACGTCCGCAATGCGTTCGAGCATTACCTGAATAACGACAGCCATGGGCGTGGCTTTATTCTGGTTGGCCACTCCCAAGGGGCGCGCCTGCTAGCGCGCTTAGTGGAAGAAGAGATTGAAAATAATGAAGTACTGAGCCAGCGGCTCGTTGCTGCGCACCTCATAGGCACCAGCATTTCTGTTCCTGTGGGTGAAAAAGTCGGGGGCACTTTCCAACGCACGCCACTGTGCACATCGGCTAATCAATCGGGCTGCGTCGTCGCTTACTCTACATTTCGCAAAGGCGACCCCGAACTGGCAAATCCGCGCTTTGGTGTCGTATCTGAGCCCGGTTATGAAGCGGCATGCACCCACCCAGGGGCATTGGCAGGTGGTGCAGAAACACTTCTGGCCCGGCTCCCGTTTGATCAGCCTTACGCATTTGATGTACTTCTTAAGTTAAAAGGCTCCAGCGGCCCGTACAAAAGTTGGTGGAAAAGCCTGGGGGCGAAACGCCAGGCCGATTTTTACGCTGTGCCTGGACAGTTCTCGGGTCAATGTGTCAGAAATAACGACGGCACTCACTACCTTGAAGTCACCATCGACAGCGACCCAGGCGACCCGAGAGCCGATGACTATCGCGGAGAACTGATCGTAGTAAAGGGCTGGGGGTTACACCTGATGGACGTAAACGTTGCCCAGGGCGATCTGATCCGTCTCGCGGGAGATCAAATCAACGCATGGAGCCAGCGCTAGGCTGAACCAGGGTATTACGCTGCTACTTTGCCTCGTTACCTGGGTGATGAACTCTACTTCTCAGACTGGACTAATGCTGGGACAGAGCCATCACCCATCTGCCAATCATGATAGGGCTGATCTACCTGAGCCAGGCCAAGAATATTCCGGTCCATGTTCTTAGTTGCTTCTGTAATAAACTGATCAATCGGCCCTTTTTTCGCCCGGTGTGAAATAACCGCATGCACGTCGTAAACTTTGTAGAGCTGGCGCTGAATTCCCATCAGGCCCAGTTCAAACAACACGGGATCCGCACCTGAATCCGCAAAGATGAAGCCATCGATACGACCACTGTCCAGCTTACGGAGAGAGCTTTCTATCGTGTTATCTTCACTTGTTGGGAAAGGAAAAAGCTTCCCGTGTCCACCGAAGGTAGCCATCCGATAGTTGTGCAGATTATCAAGATCCAGGGTCTCGCCACGACGCGTGTACAAGACAAAATTTACTGTGAAAATGGTAGTTTCTGAGTAACCAAATGGCAGCCCCGCATCGGTTGCATCGTGATCTTTAATCATAGGAAAGTGAAAATCGACCTCGCCTGTCGCAGCCATCATCAAAGAGCGCTTAAACGGAAAGCGCTCAATGGTAATCTCCCGCCCTGTTTCATGCCCCCACTGACGAATCACATTCACCAACGGATGCTCAATGTCATTTCCGGGCATATCTCCCATAAACGGAATAGAAACGTGCAGAGGTGATAAAGGAGTTGTATCAGCACTGTCATTGTTGCTTGCGGATTCATCCGCCGCGGGAGCATCCGCAAACGCAGTACAAAAGACAAAAGAAACTAAGAATGTGAGCAGCAATTTCATTGTTGGGCCTCTTGATATTGTACTAGCCCTGTACTGATCAGATCCCTGTGCGGGTCATTAAAGATTAGTCGCAGATTGTCTGATACTCAATGTAAATGCGCAAATAGTCTTAGAGTTTCTTCATAGTGTGACCGGCATCGCAATCAGTGCGACACAAAGTCAGGTATCAGAACGCCAAGTATCATCTCGCGTTTGGAAGAGAAGCCCTTCTCAATCGGAAATTCAATGCTGGCTCCCATCGCCGGGAACAGAAGATGAAAATACGTCAGACTCATTAGACAGTAGAAGAAGCTGTCATTTGAATGCTTCTGCAACGCGGGTATCTGCTCTTTCGCATGCTGAAATAAACCGTCAATTGCATCGTGCAAGGCAGTAAAGCGCTTCTGACAGTACTCCGCCCGCTCGCCCTCACCCTTGGTTTCAAGGACCAGTAACCGCGTGTACTCTGGGTGCTGCAGCGATATATCAATAAACCCGCAAACAACCTTGCGGAAGCTCTCTGCTGCGCCTACGACAGGTTCCTCAGAGTGCGCCCTATTCGCTGACCTGAGCAATGGCACCATATGATTCGCAAAATGATCAAATACCTGATCCATCACCTGCGTCCATAGCGCCATTTTGCTGCCAAAGATGGCGGAGAATACCGTGACTTACGCCCGCTTCACGGGCGATATCCCTGACACTGGCCTTATCGAATCCCTGTTCTGCAAATGCCGTCAATGCTGCGCCAATAATTGCACCGCGTGTTCGTTCTGCATCGCTGGCACTGCGTTTTCCAGGGCGCCCTGCTGTCATTCTCAGTTCCTGAATCAGTTGAGCCCCGTCGGTGTGCTTCGTGGCTCATGTGGTTGGTATTGCAATCAATTCCGCTATTGTCCGGGCAATTTGTGCCATTGTCATGGGCTCTGTGTTTCTTTTTAACAATACAATTGTATTATTAAAAAGAAACAGGAGAACTCTCATGACAACCAGAAGCAATAAAGCTGCAAAACATACCGCCCCATTAGTACTTATGAGCCTGATACTGGGCACAGCCGAGGCATCACTGCCCGACGGCTACAAAATTGCCGTCGAATTCGATCAGCACATCGAGGGTGTTGCCCCCGAAATGCTGGACTGGTGGTGGAATAATATCCGGACTGAACAGCGTTTCATCGACTGGAACCCAGAGCAGCATATTGCCTTTGAGCTGGTTGAGCCTCCGGCCAACCCAGACTCACTGGATCTTGCGGTAGGTACCGTGCAGAACATCTCAGAGTACCTGGGAGGCTTCACCATCGATACTCAGGTCACCTGGGCTGAGCCCTACAATACCGGCGCCGGTGATTATCAGCTGGTTGCAGAGATTGAATTCCAGAGGCTTCAGGACATATCCATCCCCGGCAATGGTTGGCTGGTCTATGATTATCAGCCTGACGAAGACCTGACAGGAACCGATGTTCACGCCACGTTATTGTTGCCAGAGGTTGCTTCTATTGCATTCCCCGGAATAAAAAACACGCTCACCGAGCACCTGCGCTCAGACCTCACCCGCACAAGCGAATTTTTACCAGACCTCTTTCAGCAGGAGTTTATTGAAACCGAACTGGAATCTCGTGGTACCTACCGCGTAGAAAAAAATGGATTCTGGTTAAGAACGGTGATTGATAGTTGATCAGGAAATCAAAGGCCTGACGCCCGATATGATGAACTGGTGGTGGGACAACATTGACAGCAGTTACCGTTACAAACGTTGGCACCCCACCGCCCACCTGAGTTTTGAATGGCTGGAAGCCCCGGAAACCCCGAACAACACCACCTACTCCGAGGGTGCGGTACAAAAGGTTGATGAATACCTGGGGCCTTATAAAAACTCGCTGCTAATTACCTGGCTACCAAAAGAAGCAGCGGCTGACCGCGTTGAATACGACCACTGGCTTTACGCACAGACCGACCTCGCCGGCCTCAGCGGAATACTGCCACAGGACATGATCCACGAATATCAGATGAACGACGCTGGCGACGGCATCGTCATGCGCTCTACGTTTAACGTGCCCTTTTTTCTTAACTGGGTAATGCCTGGTTTTACAGATGAGCTGGGAAAACACGCACTGCAGGAAATGCAGATGCTGCAGTATTTTCTACCTCAGTTATTTTCCGAACAAAATCTCGACTGAGCGTTGCTAGTACTTTCGCCCCGTATAGTGCTACTAGTGCTACGGGGCAGATTTCAACTCATTGGGTTCGGTACGTCCTGCTTCTCAACATCCTCTTCGGTAACGGGGCTTCCTCTGCTCGCTCCCTGTCTTCCTGATCTGCCGATTCACTGACCTGCCCTTTTCCTTTCTGAGGCGTGTAATTTAATGCGGTATACAAGGAAAAGTGATCGGAGCCAATATGAGGTAAACGCTCAAGCTGACTCAACGTGAAATGATGGCTATGGAAAACGTGATCCAGCGGCCAGCGCAGAAACGGGAAGTCGGCATGGAAAGTATTAAATGCTCCGCGACCGATCCGGGGGTCAAGCAGTCCACTGATGTGACGGAACAAACGCGTTGTAGGAGACCATGCGACATCATTCAGATCACCGGTA
This sequence comes from Thalassolituus sp., assembly GCA_006212115.1. Lineage (GTDB taxonomy): Bacteria > Pseudomonadota > Gammaproteobacteria > Pseudomonadales > Oceanobacteraceae > Thalassolituus. Next base: position 5,062 of record PDUK01000160.1, read on the forward strand.
ACAATTAATGGTTCATCGGAGTCTGCTATGCTGCGAGCAAGAACGGCCAGTTCGGCGTCGCGTGGTGATGACACCTCGCTCTCTGTCGGGCTGGGTGGCTCAGGGTGCATAAAATGCATACGCACTTCGACACCTGAACGCAGGGTCACGCAGGCATGCATCGACGGAATATCATCTTTCACCAGGTATTCAATCGCACTGTCACTGAGCGGTAAGCGGGAATACAGGTGCATAC
>PDUK01000051.1 GCA_006212115.1 Thalassolituus sp.
TCTGACCGTCGTCGATCTGCAGGCGGGCAAGGCTGGCAATTTTGCGTACCTGATCCTGATCCAGAGCCATGGGTTTACTCCAATGAATACGAACTAATATATAAGTGGGCGAGACTACCACAAATGTCCCTTGCCCTAAATCCCCGCCATTGCTAGAGTTAGCGCAATTTTTTGCCATATTTTGTTACGGGAACCCGGTGGATGTTTAAGAAACTCCGTGGCCTGTTCTCCAGTGATCTGTCTATCGACCTGGGAACGGCTAACACCCTGATTTACATGAAAGATAAGGGAATTGTCCTGAATGAGCCGTCGGTGGTAGCGATCCGGACCCAACCTAACGGTAAATCAGTTCAGGCAGTGGGTGCCGATGCGAAGCGTATGCTGGGTCGGACTCCGGGAAACATTCAGGCGATTCGTCCTCTGAAAGACGGTGTTATCGCTGACTTTGAAGTCACCGAGAAAATGCTCGAATTGTTCATCAAACAAGTGCACGAGCGCAGTTTGATGCCACCAAGCCCTCGTGTTGTTGTGTGTGTTCCGTTTCAGGCGACAAAGGTTGAACGTCGCGCGATCCGTGATTCAGTAATCAATGCGGGTGCAAGCAAAGCGTATCTGATTTACGAACCAATGGCGGCTGCGATTGGTGCGGGGCTGCCAGTTGATGAGGCGCGTGGCTCCATGGTTGTTGATATCGGTGGTGGTACCACTGAGATCGCCATCATCTCGCTGAGTGGCGTGGTGTACGCCGAGTCGATCAAAGTGGGTGGTGACCGTTTCGACGAAGCCATCGTGGCGTACGTACGTAAACATTATGGCAGCCTGATCGGTGAAGCCACTGCAGAGCGCATTAAGCAGGAAATCGGTACCGCCTACCCAGGTGGTGAAGTGCGCGAGATCGATGTTCGCGGTCGCAATTTGGCTGAGGGGATTCCGCGTAGCTTTACGCTGAACTCCAACGAAATTCTGGAAGCCTTGCAGGAATCACTGGCGCAGATCGTTCAGGCGGTGAAAGGTGCATTGGAGCAGTCTCCACCAGAGCTGTCTTCTGACGTGGCAGAGCGCGGTATGGTATTGACCGGTGGTGGTGCCTTGTTGCGTGATCTCGACAAGCTGCTGAGCGAAGAAACTGGCCTGCCTGTCATCGTTGCCGATGACCCGCTGACATGCGTTGCTCGTGGCGGTGGTAAGTTCCTCGAGACGGCCAGCGAACAGCAGCTCGGCCTTGCGGCTCTCGAATAATCTCGAATAGACCATGCAACGATAATCATATCTTGCAGAAAGGGGCCTCAGGGCCCCTTTTTCTTTGCCGTCCGTGCCCCACACGGTATAGTTGGCATTTACTTTTTCATCCCGGGGCAGCGTCATCAAATCACAGTTTCAGGTGCCAGCATTTCAAGGACAGCGCGTCGGTCTGATCGCGGTTTTCTGCCTTGTTCTGATGTGGGTAGATAACCAATATTCCTGGCTGGAATCCGTGCGCTATGGCGTTGGTTACCTGATTGCCCCCGCTCGCCAGACTGCAGTTGTGCCTTTATCTATCGCAGAATGGATGAGTGAAAACGCTACCCTTCGGCGCGAGCTGCTGAAAGAGAATAAGATTCTTGCGGCTCGTAACCTCGTACTTGAGCGTAAAGCGCAACGCATGGCCTCGCTTGAAGCAGAGAATATGTCCCTTCGGGAGTTGTTGTCGGCTTCTGATCAGGTCGACGATAAAGTGCTGGTGACGTCTGTCACCGCGGTCGACCCTGATCCCTACACCCAGCAGATTATCATCGATAAAGGCGGTCGCGACGGCGTGTTTGTCGGTCAGCCCGTGTTGGATGCATACGGCTTACTGGGGCAGGTCATTGACGTGCTGCCATTTTCAGCCCGGGTGTTGATGATCGCGGATTCTAACCACGCGGTTCCCGTGCAGGTTAATCGCAATGGCGTACGTGCAATTGCTACGGGCACCGGGGCGTTGAACGAGCTGGAGTTGATTTACGTACCGAATACAGCGGATATCAAAGTTGGCGATATGTTGGTGAGCTCTGGTCTCGGCGAGCGATATCCGAAAGGCTACCCAGTGGCAACGGTCAGCAGTATCCGCAATACACCGGGTGAGTCATTCGCCACCGTGAAGGCGGAGCCAACCGCTAAGTTGGATCGCAGCCGTCACCTTTTGCTGGTATTTACTGATGAGGCCGGACGCGTTCCGCCCGAGCAGCTTTGGAGAAACGAAGGATGAAGCTGCATAGCATTGCCTACGTGTTGTTGGCGTTATTCGTAGCCTTTGTACTGGAGCACTTTCAGCTGCCTGAGGTGATCGACTGGTTTCAGCCTGCCTGGGTTATGCTGGTTGTAACCGCGGCGGTGCTGGCTGCGCCGTCTGTATTTGGTTTGTGGCTCGCCATTCCTCTCGGGCTGATGCTTGATGTAGAGAAAAACACGCTGCTGGGGCTGCACGTTATTCTGGTCGTCATGCATATTTATCTACTGCAGTTGCTGTACCGCCGGATGTATCTGTTTAACGTGTTGCAGCAGTCTGCTGTGCTGTTTCTGATGGTGCTGGCCGAGCAGATTATTCATTACTGGGCGATGGCGGTAATGCGTGAAGACATGATGCCGGTTATGTTGCTGGCACCGGCGCTAACCAGTGCGGTGCTCTGGCCATGGATGTATGTGCTGGTGTATCGCTCGCTGCAGCGTATGGAGTCCGCATGATTCTGGCCTCCGGCTCGCCGCGTCGTCGCGAATTGTTGCAACAGATCGGTGTGTACTTTTCTGTCCAACCTGCGGACATAGATGAGACGCCACTGGCGGATGAAAATGCGGTGGCGTATGTCGAGCGAATGGCGCTGGAGAAAGCGCGTGTAGTCGCTCAGCAAAACCCTGATGAACTCGTGCTGGGATCGGACACCAGTGTGATTCTGAATGGCGAAATTCTCGGGAAACCTGTCAGTAAAGGTGAAGCTCGGGAAACACTCGGGCGTTTATCCGGTCAGACTCATGAAGTATTGAGTGCCGTGGCACTGGTACGTGGTGCTACTGAGCGCGTGATCAGTGTCGCGACTAAAGTGCGGTTTCGAGTGTTAAGTGATGACGAAATTCGTCGTTATGTCGATACCGGCGAGCCCGAAGATAAAGCGGGCAGTTATGGAATACAGGGCAAAGGCGCAATATTAGTGGCAGGAATTGAAGGCAGTTACAGCAATGTTGTTGGCCTGCCCCTGACAGAAACAGCCGCCTTGCTGAATGAATTTGATGTGCCAGTCTGGCAAACAGAAGAAGCATGAATGTGAACGCAGAAATATTAATGAACGTCACGCCTACTGAGACGCGTGTCGGCGTTGTAGAAAACGGCGTATTACAGGAAATCTTTATTGAGCGTGCCAACCATCGCGGCATCGTTGGCAATATCTATAAGGGCAAAATAGTACGGGTGTTGCCCGGCATGCAGGCCGCGTTTGTGGATATTGGTCTGGAGCGTGCGGCTTTTATCCACGCCGCAGAAATTGGTGAGGGCGATGCCAATGCGCCAATCAACCAGTTGGTTCATGAAGGACAGTCGCTGGTGGTGCAGGTAACGAAAGACCCTATCGGTACCAAGGGCGCGCGTCTGACTACGCAGCTGTCGATTCCTTCTCGCTATCTGGTGTTTATGCCGGGTTCGGTGCACGTTGGTATTTCGCAGAAAATTGAAGAAAACGCTGAGCGTGATCGCTTGAAGCAGTTGGTGAAAGATAGTATGGAAGCCGAAGGTCTGACAGGTGAGGCGGGCTTCATCCTGCGCACCGCGGCAGAAGGCGTCGGCGAAGAAGAAATCGGTGCGGACACCAGTTACCTGCGCCGTTTGTGGCGCAAGCTTGAAGAACGTATTGCGGATAACAAGCCACCGAGTCTGGTGTACGACGAACTACCGCTCTCGCTTCGTACGATTCGCGATTTGTCCCGCCCGGAGACCAATAAAATTCTGATCGACTCGCGTGAAACGCATCAGAAAATTGAGCAGTTCTGCCAGCAGTATGTTCCTGAAGTGGCGGAGAAGATTGATTACTACCCGGGGCCTCGTCCGATTTTCGAACTGTACAGCGTCGAAGACGAAATTCAGCGCGCGCTGGAGCGTAAGGTACCGCTCAAATCTGGCGGCTATCTTGTGATCGACCAAACCGAGGCGATGACCACCATTGATGTAAACACGGGTGGATTTGTTGGGCGTCGTAATCTTGAAGAGACGATCTTCAAGACCAACCTGGAGGCGGCCACGGCGATTGGCCGGCAGGTTCGTTTGCGTAATCTGGGCGGAATCATCATTCTCGACTTTATCGACATGACCGATACTGAGCACCAGCGTCAGGTGTTGCGTATGTTGGAAAAAGTGCTGGAGAAAGATCACACCAAAACAAAAATCAGTGGTGTATCCGAGTTAGGGCTGGTGGAGATGACGCGCAAGCGTACGCGGGAATCACTCGAACATATGCTGATGGAAAGCTGCAACGCATGCGACGGGCGTGGCGTGGTGAAAACTGCTGAAACGATTTGCTATGAAATATTCCGCGAGATTCTGCGTGAGGAGCGCGCTTACGAAGCGGGTACGTATCTGGTTCTTGCCAGCCAACCGGTTGTCGATCGCCTGTTAGACGAAGACAGCCATGGCTTGGCCGATCTTGAAGCCTTTATCGGTAAAGCCATTAAGCTTCAGGTCGAAGCTCAGTACACCCAGGATCAATATGACATTGTTCTGCAATAACAGGTCGCGTTGATGTTACGGTCGGTCTGGACTCAGTTATGGATAACGCTCGTCGTCGCGACTGTGCTGCTGGCGTTTTACACCAGTCTTGGCCGCCAGTTAATTCCACTGATCGAAATGCAGAAGCCCGAGCTTGAGTCTCTCTTGCAGCAGCAGCTGGGGCTGCCGGTTGCCGTCGGTGTTCTCGAAGGCGACTGGAATCTCTTGTCTCCGGTTGTGCGCATTGCCGATGTACAGATCGGTGCCGAAGAAGAGCATCTCAGCATCGGCAGTGTTGAGGCCGAGCTGGACATCAGTGCCTCTGCCTTCTACCTGACTCCTGTTTTTAAGCGCATTCTGATAGAGCAGGTGCGAGCACCTCTCTCACAGGATGAAGAAGGGCGTCTATTTCTTGGTGAGCAGCCGTTACTTGATACTGCGCGGGTGAAGCGTCAGTCGAAGGAGCCCGGCGGGTCCGGTGATACGCCACCTTGGTTAGAGTGGCTTGGCTATCAGCAGGCCATTATTCTGAACGACTGGGAGGTCACCAACCGGCAGGGTGCCGTTGACGAGACGCTGCTGGTGCGTAACGTCACATGGCGCAATCGCGGCCAGCAGCATGCACTCGAAGGTGATATTGCCTGGGGGCGTGAAGACATTGCCGATGTATTCGTCAGTGCTGAACTGCGAGGGGCATTATGGCCCTGGACGGATCAGGAAGGTCAGGTTTACCTGCGCGCTGATGAGCAGCAATGGAGTCGCTGGATTCCTGAAGACTTACCGCGTGAACTGTCTCTGCCTTCGCTTCGGGGAAGCCTCGAAGGGTGGCTATCGATTGATGACGGTGACCTGAAAAGCCTCTATGTACGCGGTGAAGTGCCTGAGCTGGTTCTTGATGCTCCGGCAAAACAGTTGGCGTTAACCGATGGTCAGCTCGAGATTTCCGGTGAGCGCAATGACGACGATTGGCACCTCAGTATTCGACAGGCTTTTACCCAGAACCTCCCTTTAAGTGAGCTGCGCCTGAGCTCTGTTCAGTTGGACGATCAGCGCGGTTGGCACATGGGGATTCCTGAAGCCGATTTGCAGCAGGTCAGCCAATTTATTCTCGATTACAACCTGCTGCCTGAACGATTCAGTCGCTACGTGCTCAATCTGGAGCCACGAGGTCAGGCAAGTAATGTCCGGGTCAGCATTGTGCCCGAGACCGAATTGAGTGGTGAACGAGGCGTTGATATTCGCGCGGATCTGAGCGATATCAGTACACGTGCTTTTATCGGTATTCCAGAATTTAACGGTGCCGATGGTCATCTGCATTTGCAGCCTCAGGGTGGGGTGGCTCACATCTCTGATCCATCCTTGAGTATGCGTCTAGAGGATATTTATAACCCAACGTGGGATTTGACCGACGCCAGCGCTCGTTTCTATTGGGACATCAAACCGGACTTCTTTAATTTGCGCTTAGAAGATCTGGACGCAGGGCTGCGGGACGCGCGTGTTTATGGCGACCTGGCAATCCGTATTCCCCGCCGTGATACCAATGTCGAAAATCATCTGGCCTTAATGTTGGGTATTGAGCAAGCCGATATCCGCCTGCAGGAAGATCTTGTTCCTGACATGCTCGATCCCTCGATAAACGAATGGTTGGATGCTGGATTAAGATACGGCACGGCCACTAACGTCGCCTTTATTCTGAACGGTGTGACAGGCGGTGACATTCCCGATAATGGACTGACCACTCAGTTATATCTTGAAGCCGAAAACGCCACCATCGATTACCTTGAAGGCTGGCCATCGGTAACCGGTGTGACGGGGCGTGTCTTTATGGATACTCCTAATCTCGATGCCTGGATTGATAAGGGGCGGACACTGGGCGGAAAGTTGAGTGAAGGGGCGCGGGTTAAGCTGCGCGACGAGTCTCAGGGGACGGTATTGTCAGTGACTGGCAATATTCAGGGTGAGGCCAGTGAGGCATTGCTCTATTTACAGGAAACCCCTCTCGCCGATCTGATCGATCGCTCATTGGACGACTGGGTCGCAGAGGGTGATGTCGCGACTAATCTGCGTCTGGACATTGCGCTTAGCGATGAAGACGCCACGCCCGATGTGGAGTTGAAGAGTGTTTTCACTGATACCCGGATTCAGCTTACTGAATCGGATCTTGAATTCAGCGCCGTTAATGGTGCATTAACATTCGACACGGATACGGGCTTATTTGCGAATAATCTGCAGGGTGAAACCTTCGGAGGTCCGTTCTCTCTCGATATTCAATCTGTTGCCGTGGCTGACAGTTATCGCATTGAAGGCGACGCAACGGGAACGGCGCAGTGGTCGGCATTTAAAGATTGGGCAGACTTATTTCTGTTAGACCCGGTGGCGGGGCAGCTCAGTTATCGAGCCAATCTGGGAATTGATCCGGCACTGGATAAGCCGTTTAACCTGCTGATTGAGTCCGACCTGCAAGGAACAAAGATCTCACTGCCACCTCCTATGGGGAAAGCAGTTGAAGAAAAAAGAAGCCTGACGGCGCTGGTGACTCCGGCAGAAGAAATCGATATCTCGTTTAATTACGATGGAATATTGAGTACGGCACTGGCGATTAATGATGAGGGTGTACGCACCGGTGAAGTCGTACTGGGCGGTGCCGAAGCGCGTATTGATAACAGTCCGGGGATTGATATTCAGGGAAGGGTACCAGGGATCATTAATGTGTCCGACTGGTGGGATGTCTGGGATCGGATGATGCTGCTGATTGATCAGGAAGACGCGGCACTGGCTGCGAGTGGTTCATTAGTCGTGCCGCCCGCTAATGCGCTGGGTAATACCAACCCTGTCAGCTCGTTACAGGTTAGCCTTGATGCATTGGATGCCTGGGATATTCCGGTTGGTGTCACACGGGTTGCGGGTACGCAGGAGTTCGGCGAGTGGACTATTCAGGTCGATAATGAATTGTCTCGTGGGACGGTGGTTATTCGTGAAGACGATGCTGAGCCACTGGTGCTGATGATGGATTTTGTTCACGTACCAGAGCCAGCTGAACCTGATCCGGCTGCCCCTGTTGTTAATAACCCGACTGCTGGTTCTGAATCGTCACCTGACGGGGCCCAGATTGCTTACGATGATCCTATGGCTGAGTTTGTGCCCGCCGATATTGCCGCCATGGATATTACGATTCAGGAACTCTACTACGGCACCCGTAACTTCGGACGCTGGCAGGCAACGACGCGCCCTGAGCCATCCGGCTTGAGTCTGGAAATTCTCGACAGTGATATGAAAGGCATTAAATTGCAGGGTTCATTGGACTGGATCATGAGAGAAGGTCAGCACGCTACTCGAGTGACAGGAATGGACGTAAGCGCCAGCAACGTCGCCGATGTACAGCGAGCATTCCGCTTACAGCCTGTGGTCGAGGGTGAGCGCCTGACGGGTAAATTGAATCTGGATTGGATTGGGTCGCCAGCTGGGTTTAACACCGAATCCTTGAATGGCCAAGCCAGTTTCAGAATTACCAATGGTCGGGTTAATGCAGAAGGCGCCGCAGCACTGAAGGCATTTGGTGCGCTGAATTTTAATTCGATTTTTCGACGCCTGCGCCTCGATTTCTCCGATCTGGTTGGCTCGGGTCTGGCGTTCGATACCATGAAGGGTGCCGCAAAAATTGATCGGGGTTTACTGACATTGAGTGAGCCGGTCACCGTCGATGGTCCGGGTGGAAAGTTCCTGACGTCAGGAACTGCCAACCTAAATACGACTGAGCTGGATATGAAGCTGGCAGTGACCCTGCCTATTACCGGTACTTTGCCCGTGATTACTGTACTGACCGGGTTGGCGAACCCCGTTGCTGCGGGCGCTATTTACGTGACTGAACGCATGATAGGTGACGAGTTGGAACGCTTTACCAGCGCCAGCTACACCATTGCTGGCAGTTGGGAAGAGCCAGAAGTAAAACTGAATCGTGCATTTGATAACGAAGTAGAAGGTAAGCAAAGCCGGGGCTTTATGGATCGGGTTCTGAGTATCTTCGGCCTTGGGGGTGACGACTGATGAAGCAGCAGCTTGCCGTTGTCCAGTGCACCAGTCTCAGCCTGCCGGACGAAAATAAAGTTCAGTTAGATCACCTTATTTCACAGGCTGTCAGGCAGGGGGCAGGCCTCATTCTGCTACCGGAAATGTGCCTGAGTATGGACAGTCGCCAGTATCAGAACCTGGCGAATGATCCTGCGACGATCGAGTGGTTAGCTGATCAGGCGACGCGTCACGGTGTGTGGTTAATTGCAGGTGCCGTCCCGCAGCCGTCCCCCGGTAACGATACTCGTGTGCGCTCTGCACAGCTGGTTGTTAACCCTGAGGGAGAGCTGGTAGCTCGTTACGACAAGATTCATTTGTTCGATGTTGATGTAAACGACTCTCAAGGCAGTTACCGCGAGTCGGACACATTTTCTCCGGGCAGTGAACTCGTTACGGTCGACACGCCCTTCGGTACGCTGGGTTTGAGTATTTGTTTTGATCTGCGCTTTCCAGAGCAATTTCAGGCGCTGAGAGAAAAAGGCGCAGATATTATTCTGGTCCCTGCGGCGTTTACCCACACCACCGGCAAAGCGCACTGGGAAGTGCTTCTACGCGCCCGGGCGATCGAGACTCAATGCTTTGTACTGGCTGCTAATCAGTGTGGTTGGCATGATAAAAAGCGGCAGACCTGGGGACACTCCATGATTATCAGCCCTTGGGGTGAATTGCTGGCGAAGTTGGAAGACGAGCCCGGTGTCGCCGTGTTCGATATCGACCTGACAGAACTGAAGCAGATTCGCGAGCGTATGCCGCTGATCCACCGTTAAATCTTGCCTACCTTGTCTGCTGATACAGCAGATACAGCACCACAATAAATAATGCGCTGGACACTCCCTGCCAGAACACTACTGGATTTCGCTCTGCGACCGGAGCACGTGATTTTTTCAGATAATCGGCGTTAGGATTGCGCAAATCATAAATGAATTCTGAAGGCTCGCTGTAACGTTTACTCCGTTGTGGGTGTACCGCTTTGCGGATGGCCTCGTCGACCCAGATTGGAATAACCCGACCATGTTGTCGAACCGGAACATAGTGCAGTTTATTGAGATCTTTGGCTTTTCGGATACGGGCGACATCGGAGCCATAAGGGAGCTTTCCTGTCAGCATCTCATAGGTAATAACGCCCAGTGCGTAGACGTCGGATTCAGTCGAGCCCAGTCCTCCAAGGAAATACTCCGGTGCCGAATATTGTGCGGTTCCGAGTAAATTCTGCCGTTCCAATGGAGATTCGATTTCGATGATACCGGCCACCCGAGTCGAGCCGAAATCGAGTACACGGACTGTACCATCCGGCTCCATCATCAGGTTGTCAGGTTTAAGATCCTGATGCAGCATCTCCAGGCGATGAAAGGCCTGTACACCACGGGCTGCCTGCTCAAGGATATTTCTGACGGTCTCAAGGTCGGGCTCAGGATGATCACGCATCCACTGGTCCAGGGTTTGCCCCTGAATGTATTCCGTTGTCAGGTACAGATAGTTTTTAAGACGATTTGATGGACCCGGACGCACCACGTGTGGATTATCAATACGGCGAGCAACCCAGTCTTCCAGAAGAAAGCGCTCAAGATAAGCGGTGTTATCTCTCAGTTCTCCTGACGGGGTTTTTAAAATAACCTGAGTGCCTGATTCAATATCCTGTGCCAGATAGACATGGCTACGTGGACTGGTATGCAGGGGACGTAGAATCCGGTAACCATCGAATTCCTCCCGTGCTTTCAGGTTTGGAGGGAAGGGCAGTTCGGTAACTTGCTGGTGGACATCCTCGGTAGTCTGATCCTGTACTTTGTCGATACGAATTATCTGTATCGTCAGGTTGTCGTCACTGTCATTATCCTGAGCTTGTTTGAGGATAGTCTGCGCGGCAAAGTTCAGATCATGGCGGTAACGCTCGATGGTCTCGACGATAAAATCTTCACTGACGAATTCGTAAATTCCATCCGTCGCGTTGATGAAAATATCACCCGTATCAATCGTTTGGGCGTGATAGTCGACCTCCAGTTGTGTATCCATGCCCAGCGCCCGAGTCAGGTAGCTGTGCTCCTCAGAGGTATAAAACCGATGATCGGCAGTCAGTAGCTCCAGTCCATCAGAGTGGTCTTGATCAAATTGGTTTGAATCAGCGTGGATTTGCTTGGGGTGTAAATGATAAACGCGACTGTCGCCGACATGAAAAATATGAATGGTGCGCGATTTAATAACCAGCGCATTAAAAGTACAGACGTAACCAAGGTTAGGATCGTAGCTGCGTAAATTGCGTCTGGCCTGAGCGTGGAGCCAGGAATTCGTGGCTTCCAATACCCGTAGCCCTGAGGTCTTCACGGACCAGGCTTCGGATGTACTGAAATAATCGTTAATAAAACTCTGTACCGACGTCGCACTGGCTTCGTGACTGACGTTACTGGAGCTGATGCCGTCTGCCAGAGCAACAACAACGCCCTTACTTTTTAATAGATGACAGTCCGGAACATGCGCAGCATGAAAGTCCTGGTTTACCGCTTTTACGCCTCGATCAGTCGCTTGTCCGATACTGACTTCCAGAACTGACTTATTCATTTTATCCGCTCTTAAATAGTTAAGCCGACATAACGCAACACGCTATGTCGGCTTGCAACGCTGTTATTTACGTCGAGTATTAAACAGTGCGGTCTGCACTCTGGCGAACGTGGGTGTAGTACAACGGGAGGGCGACAAAGACGAAACCGCCGACCAGATTACCCAGCGCTGTTGGTAGCTCATTCCAGATGATGTATTCCATGAAGGTGAAGTCGCCACCCATGATCATAGAGAATGGGAACAGGAACATGTTAACGATGGAGTGCTCAAATGCCATGAAGAAGAACAGCATGATTGGCATCCACATCGCAAACATTTTACTGATTGCGGAGGTTGAGATCATGGCACCTACGACGCCCATGGACACCATCCAGTTACACAGCATGCCGCGAATAAAAATAGTTAACCAACCATCCGCACCGTGTGAGGCATAACCGACCGTTCGTGATTCACCGATGGTTGATACCTTTTCGGCAATCGCGCCGCCGTCTGTGTTGTAGCCGTACGTCAGAATGAAAGAAATCATGAAAGCAACGGAGATTGCACCGGCAAAGTTACCCATGAACACTAAGCCCCAGTTGCGCAGCATTTGTGGCACGGTACAGCCCGGACGTTTGTCGATGACGGCGAGTGGTACCAGAGTAAACACCCCTGTGAGCAGGTCGAACTTCATCAGATAAAGCATGATAAAGCCGATCGGGAAGAGTATCGCACCGGTTAACGCTGAACCGGTTTTTACCATGACAGTGATGGCGAACGACGCCGCCAAAGCCAGAATTGCACCAGCCATAAAGGCTCGGATAAGAGTGTCCTTGGTGGACATGAATATCTTTTCAGCGCCGCTATCAACCATTTTTGTGGCGAATTCAGAAGGCATTAAGTAGGACATAGGTGTTCCTCTTTTTGTGGGGGCATCCGGCTTTTAAAACGAAAAACGACGCCATCCCGCTCAGAAGTTTGAGCAGGAATCGACGCCGTTATCGAAAGTTTTCAAATTGTGGGTGAGTCGCCGTTGACTCACGTAACAAAGTGCAACCGCCGTGCCACAACAAAAAAAAACAATAAAAACCCCTGTTAAATCAACGGGCTAACATTTTTCGTTTATGGATATCGGGTCGCAGGAGAAAAAAGAAAATGCTCAGTAGGGGGCGATCACAGTGCGGTGCTTCTTGAACGAAGCACCGTGAGAGTGCGTGCGGGAGGATTGATTATGGGGCTTATCGTAACCTGTCAGAGGCTACTTGAGGCGATCAACTTAGCTGTTTGCGTCGATCTCTTTAATAAGCTGAAAGAGTTTCTTGTAGGCATTGCCCGGCTTGGGAGGTTCGGACTGCATTTCTTTGCGGGCATTGCGCACCAGATTTCGCAGCTGCTGGCGATCTGTATCGTAGTAGATATCCAGAAATTCATTCAGTGCATTATCGCTTTGAATCAATTTTGTGCGCCACTGCTCCAGCTGGCCGGTTTTGCGACCAAACGCTTCACTTGAAGGGTCGAGCATGTCTACCGCTTCCTGAACGGCATCAATGTCTTCCGCACGCATCAACTTGCCGATATATTGAAAATGACGACGTCGGGCTTCGTGTTTCTTAATACGACGGCTTTCTTCCAGAGCTGCCATCAGTACGTCTGAGATCGGCAAGCTGCTCCACTTGGCGGGGGGCAAGTCGCACAAGGTTTCCCCTAAGGATTGAAAACGGTGCATCTCCCGTTTCATTTCGGTTTTACTGACCAGCTCGTATTCGATGTCGTCGTCTTCGTGGGCCATAGATGCTCCGTTTAAGTCTGTGCCTGTTAACACGAGGTCAACGAGGCTGGTTTCAGTTCAGGGTGACTCGGGTACGCTGCTGTAAGCGGCTGAATATCGCTTACAGATAAAAGATAGTAGCGAGCCCGAGGAAAGATAAAAACCCTACGACGTCGGTCACAGTGGTTAGTACGACGCCACCGGCAAGTGCTGGGTCGATGCCTCGCGCTTTCAGAATGAGCGGTAGGGCAGCGCCTGTTACGGCGGCGACGATAAGATTAATAATAATGGCCGCGGCAATGATGGCGGCGATCATGGGGTCGTTAAACCAGAGCAATGTGATGATCGCAATCACCGCGGCCCATAGCACACCATTTAAGGCGGCTACTATTATTTCCCGGTTAAACAGCCAGCGGAAATTTGCGCTTGAGAGATGCCCCAACGCCTGACCTCGAATCACCAGGGTCAGTACCTGGCTACCGGCAATCCCGCCCATGCTGGCAACAATCGGCATCAGAACCGCTAGGGCAACGACCTGCTCGATGGTCTTATCGAACAAACCAATCACGGCCGACGCAGCCAGTGCGGTCAGCAGGTTAATCCCTAGCCATACTGCGCGACGGCGGCTAGTTTTAAGAGCTGGGGCAAAGGTGTCTTCTTCTTCGTCCAGACCTACCGAGCTCATTAAAGAGTGATCGGCAGTTTCACGGATAACGTCAACCACGTCATCGATCGTGATTCGACCAATCAGCTTGCCCTCGGCGTCGAGCACCGGCGCGGAGACAAGGTCGTGACGCTCGAACAGTTTTGCGACGTCGGTGTCTTGCATGGTCGCAGGTATTACCCGTGCATCCGTGGTCATGACTTCGCGCACGGTCTGGTTCGGGTCGCTGACCAGAAGTTTGTTGATGGTCAGGATGCCAATAAATTCATTGCTTCGGTTAACGATCAGCAGGTTATCGGTCATCTCTGGCAGCGTTGGGTGACGGCGCAGGTAGCGCATGACCACTTCCAGCGTAATATCTGGACGGATGGTCACGGTGTCCGTGTTCATCAGACCACCGGCGCTGTCTTCCGGATAACCCAGAACCTGCTCAAGGCGGGTTCGGTCCTGGTGGTCCATCGCATCGAGTACTTCCTGCGTCACACGCTCAGGAAGTTGCTGCAGGATGTCGGCCACGTCATCGGCATCAAGGTCAGACGTAATGTCGACGAGTTCTTCTGCGCTCAGGTCAGAGAGGAAGTGTGCCTGTAGGTCTTCGCTCAGGTACTGAAGGACTTCACCTTCCAGTTCCTTATCAACCAGGTCCCAAAGGATGTTACGCGCTTTGGGAGGAGAGGATTCAATCAGGTGGGCAATATCAGCGGGCGCAAGGCCTGAGTTCAGAATGCGCTGAACTTTATTCAGGGCACCACTTTCCAGCGCAGCGTTAAGGCTGTGGAGTTTTGCTTTTGCCCTTTCTGTGTGCTGTGCCATGGCCGGAATCCGGAGTGAATCAAAGTGCTTAGATTCTAGCCTGATTGTAGTGGGGATACCACGAAAGTACTCTCAGTTTTACGCCTAATCAGCTGTTTTCTGGAGGATTATTCTTCTTCGTCGAAACGGCGCTCAATCAAGTCGATAATGGCCTCTACTGCGGCTTCTTCGTCGCTGCCCTCGGCGGTTAGAATCAGTGCCGTTCCCTTGCTGGCAGCCAACATCATGACCGACATGATGCTTTTGCAATCGACCATGCGTCCTTCCGGTCCGATTTTCAACTGACTCGAAAAAGCAGATGCGGTTGAGACCAGTTTGGCAGCAGCACGGGCATGAAGACCCAATTTATTAATGATAAGTACGTCTTTTTGGATCATAACGTTGCCGTGTTAATGAGAGGGCAGGTTGGCCGTGCGAGCAAGCTCACGGTGGCGAACCTGAACGTTCGGGTATTTCATGCGGTATTCCGTTGCCAGTTGCTCTGCGAGATAGACAGAGCGGTGCTGGCCACCAGTGCAGCCGATAGCGATGGTCATATAACTTCGGTTTGCTGCAATCAAGCGATCAGTCCATTGGGAGAGGAAATCGCTGATGGATTTCCGCATTTCTGCAACAACATCATGGCTGTTGAGAAACAACTGCACCTCACTGTCGAGTCCGGTGAATGCACGGAGATTCTCGTTCCAGTAGGGGTTGGGAAGATGGCGTACGTCGAAGACATAGTCTGCATCAGTGGGGATGCCGTGTTTGAAGCCAAATGATTCAAACAGAATCGACATTTCTCCGTTTGGACGGTCCGCTACCCTGAGGCGGATCATGCTGCGCAGTTCGTGCACAGACATATGCGTCGTATCTAACGTCAGGTCAGCCATATTGGCCAGAGGATCGAGGAGTGCCTTTTCCTGATCAATGGCTTCCGCCAACGACAGCTGATCGGTTGTCAGAGGGTGCTTTCGACGGGTAGCACTAAAGCGTTGCAGCAGGACATTCTCAGATGCATCAAGGTAGACGACATCGAGCTGGTAGTGATCGTTTGGCAGATCGATGAGCAATTTCTCAATCGATTCTTCCGTAGCTGAGAGATTACGCGCATCAATACTGACCGCGACCCGGGTCAGTTTTTCGTTTGCGTCGGCCTGACTCGCCAGTGCCGGCAGAAGGCCGATGGGTAGGTTATCGATGCAATAAAAGCCAAGGTCTTCGAGCACATGCAATGCGCTCGATTTACCCGATCCGGATCGTCCACTGATAACTACCAGGCGCATGCGTATCTCCGTGATTAATGCTGCTCAGCAATGGCGCGTTGAAAGAGTCGCTTGGCATCTGGAGCGTTGCGCAGAGCGTCGCGATATTCTTCCTGATTAAAGTTACTGGCCAGGGTTGCCAGTATCTGCAGGTGTTCGTCAGTTGCTTCTTCTGGCACCAGCAGGGCGAAAACCAGGTCGACGGGACGGCCATCGATGGCATCGTAGTCGATGGGCGTTTGCAACCTGAGCAGGATGCCGAGCGCGCGTTCACAGTGCATCAGTCGACAATGCGGAATCGCGATGCCTTCTCCGATACCCGTGCTGCCCATGCGTTCGCGGGCTAACAGGCGTTCGTATATGTCGTCGGCTGAGGCGTCGCTGATTTCTTCTGCGACCAGTGCCGATAACTGTTCGAGCAACTTTTTCTTACTGGAAACGGCCACGTCAATGACGGACCGTTCCGGGGTGAGGATATCCTCAATGCGTAGAGACATGCTTCAGCCTTGACCGTGTTGGCGTGCTACCAGCTTCTCTTTGTGTTTCAGAACCTGACGGTCCAGCTTGTCGACCATCTGATCAATGGTACATGTCTTCGTTCTCAGCTTTGGCGTGGAGGTCGCTGCCGGTAATGTGAATGGTTGCCTCCGCTGTCTGTCGATCTTTGACGACAGTCAGAGTGACCTGTCCGCTGGTAATGCTGTCGCTGTGGCGCGTTAACTTGCTCATCTTATCTTCTACATGCGCCTGCATGGCTTCTGTTACTTCTACATGATGACCACTGATATTGATTTGCATGCCAAGTCTCCTGTGTCGCTGGCGGGTACGTATGTCAGATTAACTGCTTACGTTCATTCGATGGTGGTATCAGCATAGCTTCCCGGTATTTCGCTACCGTGCGCCGTGCCACTTTGATGCCTTTCTCACCAAGCATCGTTGCTATCTTGTTATCACTGAGTGGCTTACGCGCGTTCTCATCTGCGATCAGCTTTTTAATCATCGCCCGGATAGCGGTTGATGAACATTCTCCGCCACTGTCCGTACTTACGTGACTGGAGAAAAAGTACTTAAGTTCAAAAATACCGCGCGGCGTATGCATATATTTCTGTGTCGTAACACGAGAAATAGTCGATTCATGCATGCCGACTGCTTCTGCAATATCGTGCAGAACCAGAGGTTTCATCCCTTCGTCGCCTTCTTCAAAGAAGTCTAACTGGAATTCAACAATTTTGGTCGCCACTTTGAGCAGAGTGTCATTACGACTTTGCAGGCTTTTGATAAACCAGCGGGCTTCCTGTAAGTGATCTTTCAGGAATGTATTGTCGGCGCTGTTATCAGAGCGACGAATCAAGGAAGCATAGTCGGCATTTACGCGCAGTTTCGGAGCAATGTCGGGATTGAGTTCAACACGCCACTCGTCGCGGATCTGACGCACGATAACGTCAGGGATAACGTATTCGGATTCTTCCGACGCTATTCCCGCACCGGGTTTCGGATTGAGCTCTTTAATCAGGCGCATGACCGCTTTCAGGTCGTCTTCTTTCAACTTGGTGCGGCGCATCAGAGACTGATAATCGCGGCTACCCAGCAGATCGATATGATCACGGATAACCAGACGCGCTTCGGTCAGCCACGGCGTCCCTTCGGGTAGCTGATGCAGCTGTAGCATCAGGCATTCGCGCAAGTCACGACAGAAGACCCCTGCAGGATCAAACTGCTGCAGGCGGTGCAGCACAGCCATGACTTCTTCTTCTTCGATTTCCAGTGACGCATCCATGGCTTCGATGACGTCTTCGACGGTGGTGTGAAGGTAACCGTCGTCATCGACACCGTCGATTAGCATAGTGGCGACTTCGCGGTCGGCATCAGACATGGGGGTCAGGTTGAGTTGCCACAGCAGGTGATCCTGCAGATTGTCGCTGGTGGCGTAACGTGAGTCGTAGTCAAAATCGTCGTCGGCGGGGCCGGCGCTGGAGGCGACACCGGCGCTTACCTGGTAGGTGTCTTCCCATTGACTGTCGACCGGCAGGTCGTCTGGAAGCTTTTCGCTGGACCACTGCTCGTCCAATGATTCCTGGCCATTGTTATCGTCAAAGGTGTTGTCTTCGAAGCTGTTGTCTTCGTAGCGGGCTTCTTCAAAGTTGTTGTCGTCAGAGGCGCTGCTGGTGTTATCGCTGGCAGAGGTATCTGAATCTGAATCGCGGGATTCGTTGCCGTTGTCGCTGCTGGAGTCTGAATTATCATCAAACTCTTCGCTTTCGAGCATCGGATTGGAATCCAATGCTTCCTGAATTTCCTGTTGCAGATCCAGAGTGGACAGCTGGAGGAGGCGGATGGCCTGTTGCAACTGCGGTGTCATCGTCAGCTGCTGGCCCATCTTAATCTGAAGGGATGTCTTCATATAACTCGGTAATTACGGCCTGAAAATCGAACCATCGTTGTATTTGATCCATCTACCATTATAGGCAAAGACCCCATGTATGGAACTTATTTTGCTTACACTACGCCACATCGTGACGGGTTTCAAAGACGGAAGTCATCTCCGAGATAAACTTTGCGTACTTGCTCGTTTGCGAGTACGTCGTCAGCCGTGCCTTCCGCGATGATATGACCGCCGCCAACGATAAAGGCTTTTTCACAAATGGCGAGTGTTTCGCGGACGTTGTGATCGGTGATCAATACGCCAATGCCGCGCGCTTTCAATTGGCGAATGATGTCCATAATGTCGGACACGGAAATAGGATCAACGCCCGCGAATGGTTCGTCCAGCAGGATGAACGAGGGTTCAGCGGCCAGTGCCCGGGCAATTTCAACGCGGCGGCGTTCACCGCCTGACAGTGCCATACCAGCACTGTCACGAATATGCTGAATGTGAAACTCGTCCAGCAGCTGCTCAAGTTGCTCTGCCCGCTGCTGTCGGTTCAGGTCTGCTCGGGTTTCGAGGATTGCCATAATGTTATCGGCGACACTGAGCTTGCGGAAAATCGAGGCTTCCTGAGGCAGGTAGCCGATTCCTTTGCGTGCTCGCCCGTGCATCGGCAGATGGCTGATGTCTTCGTCATCAATCATGATGCGGCCACGGTCTGCCTGAACAAGATTGACGATCATATAAAAACAGGTGGTCTTGCCCGCACCGTTCGGGCCGAGTAATCCAACAATCTGTCCGCTCTCGACGCGGATAGATACGTCTTTCACGACTTCACGTCCGGCGTAGCTTTTGGCCAGATGCTCAGCTTTTAATGTCTTCATTCGGTAGCGGTATCCGTGTCGGTTTTGGGCGGTTGAATAATGACCTTGATACGGCCGCTTTCGCCATCTTCTGTTGACGCGTCACCCGGTTTGGTCTGCGTTTCGGTGCTGCCGTCAGCACGGACGGTTTCACTGTCCATATCGTAGGTGATGCGCTCACCGCTGAAGAGGTTGCCTTCCTGTTCCAGCTCGGCGTCTCCAGTGATAACAATGCGTCGATCGCTGGTGTAGTAATCGATACGATTGCCCAGTGCCGTGGTCAGCGGTTTACCAACCTCAATCTGCTGCTGGTAACGGGCACGATCGCCTTCGGCGACCGCCTTCTCGAGTGTGTCGCCGTTGCGCAGAATCATAAGGCGTTCCGCTTCAATCTTCAGCGTTCCCTGAGTCAGTACCACGTTGCCGAGATACACAACGGTTCCTGCGCGTCGGTCAATCTCTGCAGAGTCTGAGAGTATGGTCATCTCTTGCTGCCAGTCATCGGGGAGGGCATGTACAGAGGCCGAAGCGACGACAAGCAGTGCCGTTGCCAATTTATTTAACAGGTTCATAAGTCGTTCGGACTCCTGTTTTTAATTCCAGTCGCTGACGCGTGGCATCAAATAACATTCCTGTTCCCGTCATGCGGCTGTGTTCGCCGGTCATGGTAACAAGGTCGTCGGTTTCAGCGAGTTTCTGGTCAATATGATAGGTCAGGCGTGAGGTTTCAAGACGCGTTGGGTCGTTGGTGTCGACGGGGCGTATCAGGATGTTGCCAGATAGCTTGAGTCGCTGACTGTTGCCTTGCATCACACCCTCGTCAGCGGTCAGTACCCAGTCGTTCTGGCCGCTGACCAATAGGTGAGGTTCGGTAAAGACGGTCAGATCACCCTCTGGGAAGTGCTTCGATGTTGCAGCGTAAAAAGTATCGGCCAGGGTGCCGTCGTCTTCATAGCGACGGCTGAACAGGACTTCGCCGTAATAATCGGCCTCTCGTACCGTCAACTCGGAAGACTCGCCGGTGATATCCCGGGTATAGCGATCTACTGCCAGAAAGGCGAGACCGAAGAGAACGGTCACCAGCAGCAGTAGATAGCGCTTACGCATCAGATAACGCCCGCGCGCAGCATATCGTGCATGTTGATAACACCGACGGTACGTCCCTCATCCTGAACCACAAGAGCGTTAATCTTACCGTCTTCCATCACTTTCAGAGCCTCGGCGGCGAGCATGCCCGGAGAGGTGGTTTTACAACCTGCAGTCATAACATCTTTAATGCTGGCGTTGCGGATATCGACACCCTGGTCGATGGCACGACGCAAGTCACCGTCGGTAAAAATACCTGCGAGCTTGCCATCTGCATCGGCAACCGTGGTTAAACCCAGCCCTTTTGAGGTAGCAACCAGCAATGCTTCAGGCAGTGATGTATCGGGGGCTACCACTGGGATTTGATCGCCGCTGTGCATGATGTTTTCGACTTTCAACAGCAGGCGACGGCCAAGGCTGCCACCGGGGTGGGAGAATGCAAAATCTTCAGCGGTAAAACCTTTTGCCTCGAGCAGTGCGATCGCCAAAGCATCGCCCATGACCAGCGCACACGTAGTTGATGACGTTGGTGCCAGATCCAGTGGACAGGCTTCCTGATCAACACCGGCATACAGGTGGCTGTCTGCCGCCTTAGCCAGTGTCGATTCTTTGTTGCCGGTCATGCTGATCAGCTGTGTGCCCTGACGCTTGAGCAAGGGCAGCAGGCTTGTTACTTCGCTGGTTTCGCCTGAATTAGAGAGGGCAATAACGACGTCGCCTGGCGTGATCATGCCCATGTCGCCATGGCTGGCTTCACCGGGGTGTACGAAGAAAGCAGGCGTGCCGGTACTGGCCAGTGTGGCGGCCATTTTATTGCCGACATGTCCTGATTTGCCCATACCGGTTACAACGACACGTCCGCGGCATTGAATAATCATCTGGCAGGCGCGCGTGAAGTTGTCGTCCAGATGAGTTGAGAGCAGACCGACCGCTTCCTGTTCCAGTTTTACTGTGCGGCGGGCGGAGTCGATAAAGTTAAATGTGGTCGATTCAGTCATGCTTGATAAGCCAGAAATAAGGTGGACAGATAGCCGAAGTAACCGGCCGTCAAAAGAATACCCGGCAGGCGACCAAGGGTGCCTTTCCGGTAGCAAATTACGAAGAACAGCAGAAGCAGGAAGGTTGCCCCCGCCATCACCATATAGTCTCTGTAGAGCGCCATAGGTTCCACTGCGGTCACCGCCAGAATACCGGGAATCGGCATAACCGCGAGCAGGTTGAAGATGTTTGAGCCAATCACGTTGCCGATAGCAATGTCATGGTGGCCTTTCAGTGCACTGGCTACGGAGGCTGCGAGTTCCGGCAAGCTGGTGCCAATTGCAACGATGGTCAGTCCGATCACCAGATCAGATACGCCGAATGCAGTGGCGACGCCAGACGCGCCCCAGACCAGTGCTTTCGAGCTCGCCATCAGAACGGCCAGTCCTGCGATTAGCCAGAAGGTGGCCTTCGCGGTTGATGTACTTTCGATTTCGGCTGCTTCGTCTTCGTCCATGACGCTTTCACCGCTTTCTGAAGACTGTTGGAACATCAGAAATAGTGCAAACACCAGAGCGGCAATTAAGATCAGTGCATCAACAAGATTGAGTTCCAGGTCAATCAGGACGACCCCTGCCAGCAGGGTGATCATCATCAATAACGGCAGCTCTTTCTTCAGTAGGCTTTTTTGCAAAGGAATGGGCGCAACCAGAGCCGTAATACCCAGCACCAGCGCAATGTTGGTGATGTTTGAGCCAATGGCGTTACCGATAGCGAGGTTTCCCACACCATCCAGAGAGGCAATGGCCGAGACAAACATTTCAGGTGCAGAGGTGCCAATGGCGACGATAGTCAGACCAACCAGCAAGGGCGACATGCCCAGGTGGCGTGCGGTGGCGGCTGCACCAATGACAAATTTGTCGGCACTCCAGACCAGAAAAATAAGACCAACAATGATTGCGCCGATTTCGTAATACATAGTAGTGAGGACGGTCCCGGAAAATTAGCCGCTCATTGTACCGGAGCCATCAGTCGGCGCAATTGCAACAGGATGTTCCGTACAGCGGATCGAATTGCCGTTGGTCTGCCCAGAACAATCCGATATGCTTGCGGTCTTTATTATTAATCATATTGGGCAGCGCGGGTCTCCTGATGACAAATAGCAGCAACCACGTCGACGTAAAAGACGTTACCTTCTATCGTGGCAGCCGCAAAATTTACGATGGTCTGAACGTATCTTTCCCTCGTGGCAAAATCACCGCCATCATGGGGCCGAGTGGTACCGGTAAAACGACCCTGTTGCGCATGATCGGTGGGCAACTTAAAGCAGACTCCGGCCAGGTGATGGTAAATGGCGATGACGTTGGCCGAATGAGTCGTGCCGATTTGTTTGAGCTGCGCAAGAACAAGATGGGTATGTTGTTCCAGACCAGCGGCCTGTTTACTGATCTCAACGTATTCGACAACGTGGCCTTTCCTCTGCGTACGCACACTGACCTCCCTGACGATATGATCCGTGATCTGGTTCTGATGAAGCTGGAAGCCGTGGGCCTGCGCGGTACGCGCGACATGTTTCCGGCAGAACTGTCCGGCGGCATGGTACGTCGCGTTGCTCTCGCTCGCTCCATCGCGATGGACCCAGAACTCATTATGTACGATGAGCCTTTCACCGGACTTGATCCTATTTCGATGGGGATGATCCTGCGCTTGATCCGTGGGCTGAACGAAGCCTTGGGGCTAACCAGCCTGTTGGTTTCTCACGATGTCGAAGAGTCCTGTCAGATCGCCGATTACCTGTGCATTGTGTCCGGCGGCAAAGTCATTGGGTTTGGTACACCTGACGAGCTGAAGAACGGCGATAATGCTGAGGTGCGTCAGTTCCTCAACGGCGATCCGGATGGACCTGTGCCTTTCCACTATCCCGCGAACGATTATCGCGCAGATTTATTTGCAGGAGACGCCTGATGTTGAAGTACGTGCGTGACCTCGGCAAAACCGGCGTGGAATCGATTCAGTCGATCGGTCGGGCTGGCATGCTATTCGGTCAGTCGGTGACCTGGGGTGGCCCGGGCAGCGCCGGATTTCTTGATCTGATTAAACAGATCCATTCTGTAGGCGTGCGGTCGTTGTCCATCATTATCGTGGCCGGCTTCTTTGTCGGTATGGTGCTGGCGCTGCAGGGTTACAACATCCTGATCAAATTCGGTTCTGTCTCTGCTTTGGGCACCATGGTGTCATTAACGTTATTGCGGGAGCTGGGCCCTGTGCTGGCTGCCTTGTTATTTGCGGGCCGGGCTGGCTCGGCGCTGACTGCCGAAATCGGCCTGATGAAAGCGACCGAGCAGTTGTCTGCGATGGAAATGATGGGCGTCGATCCACTGAAACGCGTCATCACGCCGCGCTTATGGGCAGGTATGATCAGCGTTCCGATTCTGGCGCTGCTCTTCTCGACCGTGGGTATCTGGGGTGGTGCATTTGTCGCAGTCGACATGCTGGGACTCTATGACGGCGCCTATTGGAGCAATATGGCGAACACCGTTGAGTTCTATGACGATGTGGTTCAGGGCCTGATCAAGGCAGCCGTATTTGGCGTGGTCGTAACCTGGATTGCGGTGTATCAGGGCTACGATGCTGCGCCGACTTCTGAAGGGATTGGTAAAGCAACAACTCAGACGGTGGTCATCTCATCGCTGGCGATTCTTGGATTGGACTTTATATTGACTGCGGTCATGTTAGGAGGCGTGTAAAACATGCGTATGCGTAATATTGAACTCATGGTCGGCGGCTTTATGGTCATGGGCATCATCGCCTTAGTGTTGATGGCTCTCAGAGTCAGCGGCCTGTCTATGGATGCGGCTGGTGAAACCTATACCATCAAAGCACGTTTCGAGAATCTGGGTGGCCTGACTGATCGCGCGAAAGTGTCTCTGGCCGGTGTCACCATCGGCCGTGTGACGAATATTTCCCTCGACGAGGAGTGGTACGCCGCCGTTGTTGAAATGGAAATCGACAAGTCGATGAGCACTTTGCCTATCGACACCAGCGCGTCGATCCTGACCGCAGGCCTGTTGGGTGAAAAATACATCGGCCTGAGTGTCGGTGCTGAGATCGACTACATGACCGACGGCGACTGGGTTCAGGATACGCAGTCTGCCATCGTACTGGAGGAGTTGATCAGTCGTTTCCTCTTCAGTCAGGCGGAAGGTGAATGAGTACTCAACCGCGCCTCGATACTGCCTCGGCTGGAGAGATTCAGGTCAGTGGCGATCTGACTCTGCACACTGTCAGTGGTCTGATCGACGATGGTCAGAAAGCCATTCGCAGTGCGCAGGGCGAGTTGGTCATCAATCTGGCTGATGTCAGTCGTTTCAGCAGTGCCGGTGTGGCGTTGCTCCTCAACTGGCTACGTACTGCTGAGGCAGCAAATGTTGCCGTGACCATCAAACATCCTCCCAAGGACATGCCCGCCATACTGGAAGTGTGTGATCTGAATGCGGTTTTCCAACCTGTCCTGTCAGATACTCTGCAGCCGGAGTAAGTCAGTACTTCGGTTCAGCGTCTAAATCCGCTATTATTGTGCGCTTTCTGAACTGAGCGGTAGTGACATTATGTCTTCGGATATTTCCTCCAACGAAATCCTTGAAGTTTTGCAGGCAGCGGCGCCGGACGTCAGCTGGTCTGTAGTGGATGGTTATGTCCGCGAAATCACGGGTGTGGGTGAGGTCTTTGAAGGACTGAACGCCGTGAAACGTCAGCAGTTTGTGTACAAAATTTTAAATCCTTACATCGTTGATGGTCGGCTTCATGCAGTGTCCATCCAGACTTATACGCCAGCTGAAAAAGCCTGAGCGTGAGACCCTGATATGGAAAAACTGAGAATCGAAGGCGGCAACCGCCTCGACGGCGAAGTGCGTATTTCTGGCGCAAAAAACTCTGCCTTACCTATCCTCGCGGCAACCCTGCTGGCGGAAGGCCCGATGCGTGTCGGCAATCTGCCGCACCTGCATGATATTACAACCATGCTGGAGCTTCTGGGTCGCATGGGCGTGAATGTTGCCATCAATGAAGATATGTCCGTTGAGACTGTCTGTGGCGAACTGAATAGCCTCGTCGCACCGTACGATCTGGTGCGCACTATGCGTGCCTCTATTCTGGTACTAGGTCCATTGCTGGCCCGTTACGGTGAGGCCGAAGTGTCATTGCCGGGCGGTTGTGCCATTGGCTCGCGTCCAGTCGATCTGCACCTGCGGGGTATGGAAGCCTTGGGCGCCAAGGTTGAAGTGCTGGAGGGTTACGTTAAAGCCTGGGCACCCGAAGGCCGCTTAAAAGGCGCAAATATTTTTCTGGATACCGTCACAGTAACCGGCACTGAGAACATTATGATGGCTGCTGTGCTGGCAGACGGCAAAACGTTTATTGAAAACGCAGCGCGTGAACCCGAAGTCGTTGACCTGGCCAACTGCCTTAACGCCATGGGCGCTAAGATTACCGGCGCGGGCACTGACACGATGGAAATCGAAGGTGTCGAAACACTGCATGGTTGCGAGTTCGACGTCCTGCCAGACCGTATTGAGACAGGTACTTTCTTGGTCGCTGCCGCTGTGACTGGCGGTCGAGTGCTGTGTAAAGACACTGACCCTGTATTGCTGGAAGCCGTTTTGCATAAACTTCAGGAAGCCGGCGCTGAGATCAAAACCGGTGATAACTGGATTGAACTCGATATGCATGGCAAGCGTGCAAAAGCAGTCAATATCCGTACTGCTCCGCACCCGGCATTCCCGACCGATATGCAGGCTCAGTTCGTTGTGCTTAATGCAGTTGCCGAAGGTACAGGCACCGTGATTGAAACGATATTTGAAAACCGCTTTATGCACGCTCAGGAGCTGGTGCGGATGGGCGCTGATATCAGCGTTGAAGGCAACACCGCTGTGATTGTGGGTAAAGACAAATTGAGTGCCGCGCCGGTAATGGCAACCGACCTTCGAGCGTCTGCCTCGTTGGTGATTGCTGCGCTGGTGGCGGATGGCGCGACAGACGTAAATCGTATCTATCACATTGATCGCGGTTACGAATGTATTGAAGAGAAATTTCAGCAGCTCGGCGCAAACATCCGCCGACTGCCAGCCTGACTTGTACGCAAGTAAACAATAGAGGATCAGCAAGACCATGACTCAGCCTTTAACTATTGCTCTCTCAAAAGGGCGCATTCTGGATGACACTCTTCCCCTGTTGGCGGAAGCGGGTATTCATCCGGCTGAAGATCTCAAAAAGAGTCGTAAGCTGATTTTCGATACCAACCACGAACATATCAAGCTGGTCGTGATCCGAGCGACGGACGTCCCAACGTACGTTGAGTATGGTGCTGCCGACCTCGGTGTGGCGGGCAAAGATGTTCTGATGGAATATAACAGCACTAACCTGTGTGAGCCATTGGACCTGAATATCGCAACCTGCCGCCTGATGACTGCCGCCCTGAAAGACGCCGAGTTACCTGTTGGTCGTCTGAAAGTGGCTACTAAGTTTGTGAACGTCGCTAAGCGTTACTTCGCTGAGCAGGGACGTCAGGTTGATATCATCAAACTGTACGGTGGTATGGAGTTGGCTCCGATCATGGGATTGGCGGACCTTATCGTCGATATCGTGGATACGGGTAACACTCTCAAGGCGAATGGTCTGGAACCATGCGAATTGATTGCACCAATCAGCTCACGACTGGTCGCATCACGTGCCTCAATGAAAGTAAAATATAACCAGATCCAACCCATTATTGATCAGATGGCTGCCGCAGTAGAGCGTCAGCGAAACGCCTGAGGAGCACCGGTATGAGTATTGAAATCCGTCGTTACCGCTCGGATCAGTCTGATTTTGCCGCTCAAATGGACGAGCTTCTGGCCTGGGAGGCAGTGTCTGACACTGGCGTCCAGGAAGCAGTCACCAACATTGTTAATGACGTGCGCCAGCGCGGCGACGCCGCCCTGATTGAATACACCAACAAGTTTGACCGTACTCAAGCTGCGACCATGGCGGATCTTGAGTTGTCGCAGGAACAGCTACAGGCTGCGCTGGATGGACTTGATGACAAGCAGCGCGATGCGCTGGTTATCGCCGCACAGCGTGTTCGTGATTATCACGAAAAACAAAAGCAGGACTCCTGGCAGTACACCGAAGCTGACGGCACCGTGCTGGGTCAGAAGGTTACACCGATGGATCGTGTTGGTATTTACGTGCCGGGCGGTAAAGCGGCGTACCCGTCGTCTGTACTGATGAACGCGATCCCTGCGCACGTGGCGGGTGTATCCGAAATCATTATGGTCGTACCAACGCCAGATAGTCAGCTTAATCAGCTGGTACTCGCAGCGGCGGCAGCGGCCGGTGTGTCGCGTGTCTTTACTGTGGGCGGTGCGCAGGCGGTTGCTGCATTAGCGTACGGTACCGAGACGGTACCGGGCGTCGATAAAATTGTTGGCCCGGGTAACATCTTTGTTGCGACTGCCAAGCGTATGGTATTCGGTCAGGTTGGCATCGATATGATTGCCGGCCCATCCGAAATCCTTGTTGTCTGTGATGGCGATACCAACCCAGACTGGATTGCGATGGACCTGTTCTCGCAAGCCGAGCACGACGAAGACGCACAAAGCATTCTGGTTGCGATGGACGAAGCCTTCCTTGATCAGGTTCAGGCCAGCATTGAAAAACTGCTGCCAACCATGGAACGCGAAGACATTATCCGTAAATCGCTCAGCGATCGTGGCGCTATGATCCTGGCCTCGGACAAAGAAGATGCATTAAACCTGATCAACCGCATTGCGCCAGAACACCTGGAACTGTCGGTAGAAGATCCGGATAGCTGGGTGCCGGGTATCCGTCACGCTGGTGCAATCTTTATGGGACGCTATACCGCCGAAGCCCTTGGCGATTACTGTGCTGGGCCGAACCACGTTCTGCCGACCTCGGGTACTGCGCGTTTCTCATCACCGTTGGGTGTGTATGATTTCCAGAAGCGTTCGTCGCTGGTTAAGTTCTCTGCAGACGGTGCGTCTGAAATGGGGAAAGTGGCTTCTGTGCTGGCGCGCGGGGAGTTTTTGACTGCTCACGCGAGATCGGCGGAGTATCGGATCAAAGACTGACGTCTTATCTGGTTTAGAGAGCCCGGTGATGCCGGGCTTTTTTGTTTTTATTTCGGGTGGTAGCCACCTTCGGTGGGCGGACTTCTTTGGCTGCCGCCGGGTTCCTATGCCCTTGTTGGGATTAGCTGCCTTCGGCAGGGAGGTTCTTTTGGCTGCCGCCAAGTCGTAGTTTTTCTGCAAGGGGCGGGCCCCTTCCGATCCCCCTTTCCGGCGTGATGTCCTGATCCTTGTCTCTTGATACCGAT
>PDUK01000052.1 GCA_006212115.1 Thalassolituus sp.
GGTCTATTGAACTAACTATATTATCAGCTATTTTTTCGTAAATTTGATCAACTGTTAAGCTCATATTAACCACCAGGTATGTTCTCGAAGATGGTCCCTGTTTTTTCACCATCAATTTTATAAATTACTTCAAAGGCTTCCGGGCGTTTACTTTCCACATCGTAGAATGCATTGATTTCAACTTCAACTTCAACTTCTTTCGGGGAATCTGCATTTGAAGCATCCGCCCACTTATTCTCCATACGCTTCCATGCACCTTTGTTTAGGTTGCCATCCATTGCAGCATAATTAACCTGTTCGCCAGGGTCGTTGAATATGGATGCAATCAGCTGGCCGCCCTCATCCTTGTCGAGGCCATCAGCGAGCTTCTCCACCTTTAGAACCCTGAGCCTTTCTTTATACCGGTGAGTGTTTGCCTGAATGCGCAGTCTAACTTAGATTCAAAAAGTCTGCGCTTTTCTTCATCTAGATACGTTTGGTATCAGCGATGTCAACGTACTCCCATGCGGCACGAGTTGCTTTGGCATGGTGTTACATTCTTTTAAATGGGTTGATGACGTCGTTGAGTGACTAGATGAGATAAACGGGAGGGCAAAATAGAATGTTTTGCCCAAGTTTACTCAGGAGTTGGCTTCGATTTCATCAGCTAAGCTCTGATCCCACTCAAAGTCTATAGTGAAGTCTCCAGATGGCATTAGTGTGAATTTTGCTCGGTTCCATTTGTTCGAACCATTTTCGGAAGTGATTCTCTTTAATTCCTGGAAGAGACGGAAGACATTATAACTGATGTCTATGTCGGACTCTGACCCAGTGTCACTATCGATGAATGTTGCGTCAAACTCAGCAGCATCACCGTAGTGTTCTACCAGTAGTAGGGCTGATTCCCACTCTGAATCAATTGAGTCAGAAATTTCTTTTGCAATATCGGCATATATATCATCAATTGTCACTCTATCCTCCCGACTTGTTTCAAAGAATACTTTTTTACTTTTACCATCGATCACATATTTTACTTCAAACGCTTCTGGTCGTTTGCTAACGGAACTGTATATGTTCTTTATTTCGACATCTACACTTTTCGGGGGGGCTGACTTTAAGGTCTCTGCCCACTTATTTTCCATCTTTTCCACGCACCTTTGTTTAGGCTGCCATCCATTGCAGCAAAATTAACCTGCTCGCCAGGGCCGTTGAATATGGATGCAATCAGGTGGCCACCCTCATCCTTGTCGTGGCCATCAGCAAGCTTCTCCACCTTCAGAACCCTAAGCCTTTCTTTATACCGGTGAGTGTTTGCCTGAGTGCGCAGTCTAACTTAGCTTCAAAAACTCTGCGCTTTTCTTCATCTAAATAGGTTTGGTTTCAGCGATATCATCGTACTCCAATGCGGCGAGAAGTGTCCTGGAAAATAGGTGTACTCTTATGAATGTGTTGGCGCCGTCACTGATTTATTAGATAAGATAATCGGGAGGGAGGGCAAAACGAAATATTTTGCCCTGTTTTACTCAGGATTTGGCTTCGGTTTCATCAGCCAAACTTTGGTCCCACTCAAAGTCTATAGTGAAATCTCCAGATGGCATCAGCGTGTAATTTGCTCGGTTCCAGTTATTTTTGTCGTTTTGCGTCGTTATAGAGTGTATCTCATGGAAGTCTGAAAATATTCGACGATCAAAATTTCTGAATTTGAAAGTATGAAACTCATTAGAATTATCGACAAAACCACCTTTAACGCCGATTGCATCTTCTGCATCACGTTCTACATTTAAGGTAGCTTCCTTCCAGTCGTCCGGAACATTCCCTAAAATATTATCTGCTATACTTAGATATAGCTCATCAATTGATTTTGTCATATCCTATATCCCCCACGAGAATTTTTGGAAGATTGAGCACACTCCTCGCCAATGGCTTCGCAAAATACATCGAATAGTTTACATCTGCAATGCAATTCATAGTCTTTAATGAACTTAAGGGTGAATTGAGTCGTGTGACGGAGTTGATGAAGCAAGGATAAGTGTGTGAAATAACGGGCAAGATGAACTTCTTGCCCTGATACTTTGGTATCAGTCGAATCGAGGACGGAGCTCTTCGCGCATTCTGATGTAGTTTGAAGGGCCCATATTCCAACGTTTCGGGTCGTCAAATTCAAAGTCGATTTTTATCCGACCAGATTCGCGCTCCATCTGAACGAGAAGCTGTTTAAATTTTTGGCCAAGTTTTTCATCTACAGCTGCTTGGAATTCGGAAACTCTATTTGTGACGGCCATGGGTTCGCCATCTATTCCAGACGACATCGGTAAAACTTTTGAGGTGTTGTACATAAAACCAGAGTTCGAAACTACCCCCTCACTGATATCAAAAACGACCGATAATGTGTCCCAATCTTTCTTCAGAGCATCATCACAGCGTGAAATTAAATTACCGATTTCTTGTATTAAGGCGTCCATGGTATTACTTGTATAAACTCATGTCTGATTTGTTTACCCGTTCAAATGCCTGACCAGAATTATTTGAAAACGAGTGCTCCCGTTTGAATACTTCTTCGCTGGTATCTGGATCTATAACCTCATACCGCGCAATAACACTATCTAGCTTACTTGATCCCGGCGGATCTAATTCTACCTTTTAGTTTCACCTTATGGTCCACATCAGTCCAGTAGGCCCACTCATTTTCCAATTCGTCTGCTTCGCGCTGCCTGCTTCGGATTCAAATTTTCCGGGGCCGGTATTTTGTCCCTGGCTTTCTTTTTTGGCTTTTTTGATGCTTCGGGAAGCTTTAGTAAATTCGACCAAGTGTTCGCCTACGCCTTTGAATTTGCGTACAAGATGCATTTTGCTGCCCACGGCTGCAACGACACCTGCGCCGCCTGTGACAGCGGCGACAATGATGGTTAGGATCAGTTCAAAGGCTCCTGAATCTGCGACTTCGATGGCATGCTAGGCTTAGCGTTAGCTTTTGACGAACGAGTATCGAATATTTTAGTTATTGATTTAGTTATTTTGCATTAATAGAAAACAAGTCTTGGGAAGATATTGTAGTATAGAGAAATTCCCTATCAGTCAAATTGTGGACGTAGTTCCTCTTGCACTTTAATGTAGTTTGATGGATCCATATTCCAGCGCTTGGGGTTGTCAAACTCAAAATCGATTTTTATCCGACCTGACTCTTGCTCCATTTGAATGAGAAGTTGTTTAAATTTGTGGCCAAACTTTTCTTCTACAGCCGATTGAAATTCATGAATTTTATTATCGAGAACCATCGGGTCGTCTTCGATATCGGCAATCATTGGTATGATGTTATCTCGTTCGTACATGAATCCAGAGTTAGATATATACCCATTCCCTAAGTCAAAAACGACTGATAATGTATCCCAGGATTCTTCTAGGGAATCTTCGCATCTTAAAATCAGGGAGCCAATTTCTTGTATTAGATTGTCCATATTGCTCTACTTGTAAGTTGACATTTTACTTTTGCTAATTCTTTTAAAACCTTCGCCAGAAGAATTATTGAATGTATGCCTTCGTTTGAACACAGTCTTACCTGTACTCGGATCAGTAACTTGATAACGAGCAATGACGTTATCAGGTCTATCGGTACCTGGAGGGTCTAATTTTACTTTCAGTTTTACCTCATAGCCCGCACCAGTCCAGTCAGCCCACTCATTTTCCATGGACTTATAGGCACCACGATTGAGATTTGAATTCTGAGGAAATAGGTTCTTTTCGCCCTGGTCTGACATGAATCTATGACCAACAATATGGCCACCATCATCATCTGCCAAGCGAGCTGCACCACCTGCAGAACTCTGAGCTTTTCTCTCTGCCGATGAGCGTGTGCCCGAGTACGTACTATCCAATTTCGCCTCAACGGATATTGGACGTCCATTCTCGTCAACGGTCCATGTAGCAGTGTTTGTCCCATGTGTTTCTTTAATAGTACGAGGCGCTGTCGCGGACTTTGGCTTACTCACCTCACCAGTCTCCGCCCCATGCGGATTCGTCTGCTTCGCGCTGCCTGTTTCGGATTCAAATTTTCCGGGGCCGGTATTTTGTCCCTGGCTTTCTTTTTTGGCTTTTCTGATACTTCGGGAAGCTTTAGCGAATTCGACCAGGTGTTCGCCTACGCCTTTGAATTTGCGTAAAAGGTGCATTTTGCTGCCCACGGCTGCAACGACACCTGCGCCACCTGTGACTGCAGCAACGATGATGGTGAGGATCAGTTCAAAGGCGCCTGAACCTGCGACTCGGGTAATTTCGATGGCGTGTTGGGCTTCGGCATAGTCTTTTACAAAGCCATATAAAATATCGCGTAGACTGTCGTCGTTCAGTACGAGGTCTGCCATTGCGACGGCTTCGTCGATCTGTTGCTGAGTAATCTGGCTTGGGTCAAAGCCGATGGCTTCAACC
Source organism: Thalassolituus sp. (assembly GCA_006212115.1). GTDB lineage: Bacteria > Pseudomonadota > Gammaproteobacteria > Pseudomonadales > Oceanobacteraceae > Thalassolituus. The sequence continues at coordinate 4,402 of PDUK01000052.1, forward strand.
AGCTCGCGTTTTTCACCGGATAAGTACGTCTCTGTGTAGGTGTCGGCGAAGTCATCAGATTCCCATGCGGCTCGCAACGCGGTGGCATGGTGCTGCATTTTTACGAACGGGTTGATGACGTCGCTGATTTCTTTCGCCTGAACGGCGAGGCCCCAGGCAGAAGAGCCAATTCCCGTCATAAAGGCGCCGGTGTAGATCAGGCCTTTCATCAGGGTTGATTCTTTGTCCATCTGGCGCTGGTGCATGGCGGCTTCGCGTTTTTCGTCTTCGACGATGCTACGCAGCGCATTGCGGATTTGTACCCGCAGGATGGAGCGGTTATCGGGCACGACTTCTGTCAGACTTTTCAGTTTCTCAAGAATCAGGTGGTTGTCGGCCAGTGCACGTGCCATGGTAATGCGGCGCTGCGGTGAGTAATTTGGCAGTCTTGAGAGTACGTCGAAGTAAAAGTGGTCGAAGCCGGAGTCGATTACCTGATCATCAAAGCGATTGAGAATGAGCTCGGCGCTGTAGGGTGTGCCGCTACAGAGGTTTTCGGGATGGTAGACCTTGGGGCCGAAACCTCTGCGAAAGCAAAAGCGGTTTCCCTGCGGATCTGTAAATTCATATTCCATCATGCCTGGCGTGTCCTTGCGGCCGTTTTGTCTCTTTGTCTGAGGCGAGTCTAAAACGGGTGTCTGTTAAAGGCAAACAGGCATGATGCGCCGTCGTAGTCAGACGGCTTTGTAGTTGTCGTGTTCGGCTTCCCAACCTTCAAGGAGTTCGCGGTTGTCGTGTTCCCAGGGGTGGAAGTCACGGCGGTAGTAGTCCTTGTATTCTTTCCAGATGGTTGGAATTAACGCAGGGGTTTTCCAGTAGAAACGGAAGGCGGATTTCCAGGTTGACCATTTAAAGAGCTGTTTGTCTTTCCACAAGAAGTAGGCTTGCACTGTACTCAGGCGGATAACGAAACTCATGGTGATGGTGGCCATGTGGAATACGCGTTTCCAGTAACCGCCGCCGGCCGCTTCGTAGACATCGAAGCACACGCCTTTATGTTCGGTTTCTTCGATGGCATGCCATTTCCACATCTCTCGGATACGTGGGTCCATTTCTTCTGTCAGTTCGGTGTTGGTCAGCATCTGGTGCGCGAGCATGGCGGTAAAGTGCTCGACTGCGCAGGTAATGGCCAGGCGATCTTTCGCGGGCACGTACTTTTTGAGAAGAAGGCGGACGGCACGTTCCTGCTCTTCCACTTTGGTGGCAGGGTAACCGAGTGTGTCGAGGTACTCGCTCAGCTGATGGTGCTCGTGACCGTGGATTGCTTCTTGTTTGATGAAGTTTTTAACCTGAGTTTTGAGTCGCTCGTCGGTTACCAGATGTTGGTTATCTCGAACGGCATCGATAAACAGACGCTCGCCTTCAAGGAACAGACACGAGAGTGCGTTCATCAAGGTGCTTTTGAAGGCGTCGTTGCCATACCAGTAGCGTGGCAGTTCTTCGAACTCGAATCCGAAGTCCATTTTACGCCCATGGAATTGAATGCCCGCGCTGATTTCGCGGGCCTGCGTCTGTGTGATCGTCATAGTCAGATTGTCTTATAGTTATCGTGCTCTGACATCCATTCGCCCAGAAGTTCACGGTTGTCGTGATCCCATGGGTGGAAGTCGCGTCGGTAGTAGTCTTTGTAGTCGTTCCAGATGCTTGGGATCAAGCCAGGTTTTTTCCAGAAGAAGGTAAAGCCCGATTTCCAGGTCGACCATTTAAAGAAGCGTTTGTCTTTCCAGAGGAAGATGGCCTGTACGATGGCGGTACGCAGCATGAACATCCAGGTGACGTTGAACATGGCAAATACGCGTAGCCAATATCCACCGCCTGTTTGCTCGTACACGTCGTAGCATACGGCTTTGTGTTCGGTTTCTTCGATGGCGTGCCAGGTCCACATTTCTTTAAACCGTGGGTCCATGCCTTCGGTGGCTTCCGGATTGGTTAGCACCTGATGAGCGAGGATGGCAGTAAAATGCTCGACCGCGCAGGTGATAGCCAGACGGCGACGCGCAGGCATGTACTTCCTCATCAGTTTCTTTTCTTTGCGCTCAAAGGCTTCCACTTTGGTGGCTGGATAACCCAGAGAATCGAGGTATTTGCTGAACTGATGGTGCTCATGACCATGAATCGCCTCTTGCTTGATGAAGGCTTTCACCTGAGAAAGGAGCTTTTCATCCTTAACCAGGTGTTGGTGGTCACGCACGGCATCGATGAACATGCGCTCGCCTTCCAGAAACAGGCAGGAGAGTGCATTCATGTAATGTGTCTTGAACGCGTCGTTGTCGTTCCAGTAGCGAGGGAGATCCTTAAACTCGAACCCAAAGTCCATTTTCCGGCCGGGAAATTCGATGTCGGCGCTGATTTCTCGGGCTGTCTTTGTCATGGTACACCTGCCTCATTGCATTTGCTGATGGCGAAAACATGTTTACTTCTTAACCACGATAGTCGCACTGGAAGCGGTATGACAGGTGCAGTTCTGCCAAAGTAGGCGAGCAGGATGGGGCTTAACGAGCCATGGCGAGGGACTTTTCAGGCCGCAGTTGCTTGACGTCAGTAGCTGCTGAGAGAAGTGATCCAACTTCTAGCGGCATTGAGGTGCTTGGGCTCATCCGTCAGGCGATCAAACAGTAGCGCGCCTTCCAGTGCTGATACGATGACGCGCGCCAGCTGGTCTTTGGGGATAGGCAGCAGGCTCGCCTTGGCGAGGGCGTCTTCGACCCAGCGCTCCATATGTTCAAGGAAGGTCTGTACCGCATGTAGGTTGGCGTCGCTCAGCTCGTGTGGAGAAGCAGCATAAGCCAGACTCATGCACTGTCGGCGGTGGGTATGGTAATGCTCGAAGACGTCCATCAGGGCACCCAGCCGAAGTCGCGGTCGGTGAGTGCTGGCCGTCGCGGCGTCCAGTTCAGCGAAAAACTTGAGATCGTAATCTTGCAGTAGCTCAGTAAGTAAGCGCTCACGACTCTGGAAATGGTAATGCACAGAGCTTGATTTGATGCCCGCAGCTTTGCCGAGTTCACGAAAGCTGGCAGCCGCCAGATTGGCTTGCTGAATCTGATCAATAGCGATGTGCTTGAGTTGCGCGCGCGTCTCTGACATGGGGCCTCCCTGTCGTTTCATCTGCCGGAAATTTTCGTCAGATGAACTAAGCTTTAGTGAGATGGACTCGTTCAGGACTGACCATGTTACGCGCGCTTATTTTCATACTGCTACCTCTGTTTGCGACTGGATGCCTGCCAGAGGAGGAATCAGACGACATTGTTAACGATCAGGGCGAGACGGTTTCCGATCCGACGCTACGGCTGAACGGTATGTGGAATGGCCAGCTGGATCAGGCGGGTGCGTTGCGGGTGTTGATGTACAACGGCACTGTGTTCGCTTTCGACGAAAGCGTTGGCTTTTATGGCACCGTCGCCCTGGATGACGATACCGCCACCGCCGAATTGCTGCTCAGCGCGTACGACTACACAAGCAGTGACACTGGTGCAAACCAATACGTTGCCGGCGGCGCACCTGAAGATTACGTCCTGTCAGGTTTGCTGTACCCCACTCAGAATGATGACGATACCCTGGTGGGTGACTACGACAGCGATACTGCCCCCGGTGGCTTTGCGCTGCGTAATGACGGGACATGGGATACCAACTCACGGCTGGCAACCTTGAAAGGGAAATGGACGTCTTCTGGATACGAGCTGTACCTGACTGAAGTGGCCGATGAGCTGTCGTTCCGTGAAGTCAGCGTTGCGACGCCAGCAACAGGATGTACGACGCGCGGCACCATTCGCATTCTTAATGAAGAAATCAACCTGTACACAGTACAACTCACTGAGCGAAAGAATTGCCCCGGATTTAATGTGACCAACGCGCCGGGCTATGCATCGGTAAATGCCAATGGCGAGCTTGAGCTGTTCCTCCGCAAGGGCGAAGAGCTGCTGTACGCGCGATACACCTCGACCTCTGCATCGGGTACGACTACGGATACCACCGGTGACGGAACAGGTGATGCGACTGAAGAAACCACTGGGGAAGAAACGACGGAAGCGGCCGAATAATATCTGTGGGTAAGTCTGTGATAAAGGTGAATAAAACCTTCGGAGAAGATGTTGTTGAAGTAAAATAACTTTCTTTGTTGATAACTCAATCAATAACTATCCACATTAATGTACAGGGTTATCCACATCTCTAGCGTGCATATTTACTCGCTTTCTTCGAATTATGCTCCCCCTGTGGGTATTTTTATCCCTTCGTAATTTTTGCAAAATCCGGATGTGAATAAGTTGTTTGTACAATTTTCACACACCTGCTATCGGGTTGAGGCGTCTGGTGCTACAATGCGCGCCCTTTTCCTTATGCATGCTGCATAAGAAATCAACAGAACAGAGGTGTGTTGTGGATTATCCCGTTCGTTATGACGTGATTGTGGTGGGTGGTGGTCATGCTGGTACTGAGGCAGCCCTTGCTGCTGCGCGTACTGGCTCGAAAACCCTGCTGCTTACCCACAACACAGACACGGTCGGTGTCATGTCCTGTAATCCGGCGATTGGCGGCATCGGTAAAAGCCATTTGGTGAAAGAAATTGATGCTTTGGGCGGTGCCATGGCACGCGCAACCGATAAGGCAGGTATCCAGTTCCGCACACTCAACAGCCGCAAAGGCCCAGCAGTCCGCGCGACCCGCGCTCAGGCTGACCGCGCTCTTTATCGCAGCGCTATCCGCCAGATTGTGGAAAACCAGCCTAATCTCGATATTTTTCAGGCTGCCTGTGATGATCTGATTATGCAGGGAGATGGCGTTGGTTCGACCGTCGCCGGTGTCGTGACCAATACCAATATGCGCATTCACGCGACCAGTGTGGTACTGACTGCAGGGACTTTCCTCGGCGGACTTATCCACATCGGTATGGAAAACCACTCTGGTGGCCGTGCCGGAGATCCGCCGTCCATTGCGTTGGCAAAACGTCTGCGGGAAATGCCGTTTAATGTTGGCCGCCTGAAAACAGGTACACCAGCCCGCATCGACCGCCGTTCTGTGGATTTCTCCGTTATGGAAGAACAGCCGGGTGACACACCACTGCCGGTTATGTCGTTCCTCGGCTCAGTTGATGAGCATCCTGAGCAGGTAAGTTGCTATATCACCCACACTAACGAGCGGACTCACGACATTATTCGCTCTAACCTGGATCGTTCGCCCATGTTTGCTGGTGTGATCGAAGGTGTAGGTCCGCGTTACTGCCCATCTATCGAAGATAAAGTAACCCGCTTTGCTGATAAGAACAGCCATCAGATTTTTGTGGAGCCAGAGGGTCTGAACAGCAATGAGCTGTACCCGAATGGGATTTCCACATCCTTGCCTTTTGACGTGCAGTTGGATCTTATCCACAGCATGGTAGGTTTTGAGAACGCGCACATCACTCGTCCGGGTTACGCTATTGAGTACGATTATTTCGACCCGCAGGACCTGAAGCACAGCCTTGAAACTAAGTTTGTGAATAACCTCTTCTTCGCTGGTCAGATAAATGGCACAACAGGTTATGAAGAAGCGGGTGCGCAGGGTTTGTTAGCGGGTACCAATGCGGCGCTGCGTGCGCTTGAGAAAGACGCTTGGGTGCCACGCCGTGATCAGTCATACATCGGTGTGTTGGTCGACGACCTGATTACCATGGGCACCAAAGAGCCCTATCGCATGTTCACATCGCGTGCTGAGTACCGCTTGGTGCTGCGCGAAGACAATGCAGACCTACGCCTCACCGAAGTTGGCCGTGATCTTGGTCTGGTCGATGATGAGCGTTGGGCGGCCTTTACTGCCAAGCGTGAAGCAATAGAAACCGAAGCTCAGCGCCTCAAGACCACCTGGGTTCAACCAAAAACAGAAGAAGCGACCGCGCTGGAAGGCATGGGCGAAGCGGCCATTACTCGCGAATACAATCTGCACGATCTTCTTAAGCGCCCGGGCCTGACGTATTCACAGGTCGCGCCGCTCAAAGGTGAAGCCGTAACCAACCCTCAGGTTGCCGAGCAGGTTGAGATTCAGGCCAAATACGACGGCTATATCAATCGCCAGATGGAAGAGATTGAGCAGCTGCGTCGTTATGAAAACACCCTACTGCCGGAAGATCTGGATTACGAAGCCATTGGTGGCTTGTCGAATGAGGTTAAGCAGAAGCTGGCAACGGTTCGCCCTGCGACCTTGGGTGTTGCGTCACGAATTTCAGGCATCACGCCTGCTGCGATTAGCCAGATTCTGATTCACCTCAAAAAGCGTAATCTCGCGGGCAAGATGAGCGCCTGAGACAGTCTGCAAGCACCTCACCGCAGCTGAATTCAGCTGTGGGTGAGGAGTGCAGTGTTTAATTACTGAACAGGTATCACCCCTACCCCGTTGTCGCCACTGACAAATACGAACTTCCCATCAAGTGACACGTCCATTCGCTTAATACTGCCTAACCCTAACCTGAGATCTTCAGTTGAGGCTATCTGGAGATCCTCAGGCGTGTCAGGGTCGAAGGGGATACGATGTAGTTTCTCATTCGAGGTGAAAACGAAGATGGCAGATGCATCGGTTGCTACCGCAGTGGCTCCGATGGTTTCTGACACTATATCCGTCAGGGTTCCGAGGCGAGCCATGCTGCCGTTGTGGATTTCTCGGTTGTTGATCACCCCGAGGCTGCCATCGTCACTCCAGTGACTCATGGTATAGCTACCAGCCCGAGCTGTGACATTATTGGATTCCAAGTGAGGAATGAAGCGCGCTCTGTCTGAGCTGTTGATACCAGAGGCACCCACGAATATGACATCCCCTCTCGATGACACTCCGTCCACCTCGGCTCTGTACAGATTACCCGATGTGTAGCTTACTTCTTCTCTCTCTATATCGAACAGCTTGAAGCTCTCCCATCCGTCTTCGCCGGTGATGGCGAGGTTGCCCTCAGAAACACACTCCAGTGCGGTCACCTCAGCGACCACAAAATTCTTAACGAATGTGAGATCAGATGCTTTGTATTTCGCCATTCCTGTACCTGTTGCGAGGTACAGATGGTCATCAGCTGCGCACCAGGTCAGGTCGTATACGGCCTCTACCGACTGGCTGATGTACTGGTTTGTATGAAGGTCTATCCGATATACCGTTTTCGCTGTGGTATTCAGCGTATAGAGTGCGTGATTGAGCGCGTCGTAGATCAACTCACGGGTAGTGTCTCCGATAAGCCAGCTTCTGCCAGTGATGTCTGCTTGCTCGACAACGGTAAACTCGGGTGCATTCAGCTGGTGTCCGTCTACGGTAACTGTGTAGGTGCCTGCTTCTAGCTCAGGGAGGCGAGCGCGTATTTCTTTGTTACTGATGAACCGTGATTGAGCAGCAGGTGTCGACCCGAACATGACAACGGAATCAGCCGTGAACCCTGCCCCTGTAATGATAACTTCTATCTGATTACCCACGCCTGCGTATGTTGGAGATACGTGGTCAGCGGGAGACCATTGGCTATCGAGTTCTGGAATGACGGGCGCAGGAACGGTGATTTCTGCGCCAGTTGCGATGGCAATTCCGTCGCATCCCGATAATGGGCATGTGGAAGGATGGCCAATGTTGTCCTGCTTCACCTGCCACACAGGTATCACGAGGGTTTTGCTGGTGCCGAACACGAATAATGTCAGGCCGTCGTCAGAAATAAGCAACTCTGTGATGGTGCCTACGTTCTCCTCCAGTGAAGCAACGCTGTGGGGCGTCAGGGTTTGCCCTGTTAGTTCTGTGGTGTCGTACCAATGGAGTTCACCGTTGCTCGCAGCCGTTATGACAAAACTGCCATCCGATGCTATTGCTGCACCTTTTGAGCCAGCAACGGCCAATTCTCCTATTTGAGAGAACTCTTGGTTGTATAGTCTTGTGTTGTTAATCAGGATGACGTCACCATTGCGACTCTGGTCACCCTTGGCATAGCTTTCCCGAGTTGACATTTTGCTGGGTAGGAGGTCGCCGGGACGGTAGCTTACCAGCGGTTGCACAGGTGACAGGCCGCGCTCTCCGAGTACGATGTGAGAGCCATCCCTTGAGCCGGATATGGACGAGTTGTACAGGAGAATCAGGTTTGACTGTTCACCATAGCTTTCGCTGCGCTCTTCCAGATCGTATGACAGTACATTGGTATGGCCACTGCCTTGGTGATCAGTTGTAATAACCGCACGATTCAGGTAATCGAATTCAATGTCAGACATGATTGTTAGGGACCCCGGATCAAGAATGCGCTCGTTTGATACTACGGAGAGCATATCTGGGCTTATTGGAAGCAGACGGTCTTCCTTCAGTGCGATCATCTTCTTCATATCCGGGCTGATGCCCATGCTTCTGAGATTGCCCTGTTCGATGCGAGTCTCTTGCCAGCCCTGATCGTCGGTGTATTGAAAACGTTGCACCGCTGACATCGCCGAGTTGAAGGTAAACAGGCTATGCACTGAGGCATCGAAGTAGGCTTTCCGATTGGAACCACCGCTATAAATCACGGAGTACGGGTAGTAGACGGGTTCAACAACAGTCAGGGCTGTTGATGATGTATAGCCGTGTTCAGGGTAGCGAATCTCTACTGTTACGTTCCCTGCCACTGGTGCCGAGTAATACAGTTCGGTTCCGGTTGTTCCCATCAGGCGATTACTCACGGGAGTGCCGTTGATGTAGAACACGTCCTCGATGCTGAAATTTTTACCTGACACAATGAGCTTCCCGCTCTGGTTTTGCGTCACGACTCCCGGGGAGACGGTAAAGACGGTTCCCGGTGCCGTGCTGTCCAGTGGCATAGGGTCGTCTGCATCAGCAAAATCATCGTCGTCGTCGTTTGGGTCGGCGTTATTACCGACACCGTCGTTGTCTGTATCCAGCCATTCAGCCGGATCGAGCGGAAAGGCATCGTCAGTATCGGCGACTGTATCTCCGTCGTCGTCTGTGTCTGCGTTGTTACCGGTTCCGTCGTTGTCGGTATCTAACCATTCGCTTGAATCCAGAGGGAATGCATCATCTGTATCCACGAATGAGTCGCCATCGTCGTCGGTATCTGCGTTGTTTCCGATTCCGTCGTTGTCGGTATCCAGCCATTCAGTTGGATCGAGTGGAAAGGCGTCGTCTGCATCGGCGATGGTGTCTGCGTCGTCATCCGTATCGGCGTTATTGCCAATACCGTCATCATCGAGATCTTCCCATTCCGAAGAGTTACTGGGGAAGGCATCGGATGCGTCTGGGTAGCCGTCTCCGTCACTGTCAGGATTTTCGTCTGCGGGGAGGTCGGTGTCCGGAATGCCCGGAGCCTGAGGTGTGTCTTCATCTGGTATAGAAATGCTGCTGGTCGACACCAACCTCATGGTTATCCCATTTTCTTTACGCTTGATGATTCCAAGGTCTTGGGTAAACCAATATTCAGCCTTGTACGGTAACAGGATGGTTGTACCTTCGACGACCGTTGAGACTTCCATTTCGATGGTCGCGTGGATAGCCGTAAAAGTACCTGCAGGCACAGTGACGGTTTCGGTGCCTACGATATTGTGTGTTGCGCTGAATGAGATCGCTCGCTCGCCATAAGTTGGTGAAATGGTCACCTCACCGTCACCGGAGACGGTTGTACTCTGTCCGACAGGATAGGAATCCGCCCATATCAGAATATTGCGACTCAGAACGACGTCAGCACTGTATGTCGTGCCTTCAACATTCAGGCTTGGTGCGTAGAAGCCTCTGAGAACGATCTGGTCATCCTGACTGTGGAAGTACTCTTTACCACCACCGGGTGAATGTGTCAGAACGGAGAAGGGGATGTCGTCGGTGACGATGGTGCCGTCAAAAGATGATTCAACTCCATTGTCATACTCCCACGTAATCGCATTGTCCGTTGGGAGGTACCGTCCAGTGCTTTGCTCAACGGGAGAGCCGCCGTCCTCTGAACCACCACCGCTTCCGCCACCGCATGCGGTTAAAGCTGCGACTGCGATAAGGCTGACGACAAAACGTAGGGAGAGGGGTGGGAATACTGAAGCCGTTAACGACATCGACGAGTTCCTTGTCTGAATAAGTCCAGCTGCGATAGTACTCAGTCGTCGTCGAAATAACAATGAGGGCTAAGGCCCTCAAGTGACGAATTTATCGCCTGGTTGGTGCTACCCGAAGCATCAACACCAGCGCCCATACACACGCCCCAAGTCCCCAGATAAAGGTTGAGGCCAGCGTCGCATCCAGTAGTCAGGCTACAAATCAATTGTCTCGAGGTCTTCTCCTGCGTACAGGAAGGAGAATATGTCGGTACGAAACAGAGCATTAGTATGGTGTGCACTATAATTCACATGATTTGCCTGTAACGGATCAAATGGGTCATATCTTGCACATTTAATGCTGGTTCTGTATTAATAGTGCATTATCACGCTCATTTTGGATGGGTGAAATATGTCGCAACTAACAGTTCAAACCTATCTGAGTGGTGCCTGGCAGGATGCGTGTGAGCTCTATTTTAGTGATCCGGAGTCCGGCCGTCATGGTGCGGTTACGTTGGAATACGACGCCGGATACGTTGCACGATTTCAGGGAAACCCTGCTGCGCTGGTGAGTGCCCGTTTTCCACTCGACTTCTTCCCGCATGAGACATCCCATTGGCCTGCGTTTCTGCTTGATATTATGCCTATGGGAGCCGCCCGCCGTTATTGGGGCCAGCAACTCAACCTGCCGGACATTCAGCAGCCCCGGTATGATTTTCAGTTATTGGCCAACTGTACCCGCGCGCCTATCGGCAATCTGCGTATTAAAGAGAGCGTGACCGACACTTCTGATTTTCAGCTGATCGGATTTCCTATGTCTGAAGTGCTTGAGCAGGCAACAGAATTTCTTGATTACGCCCGGTCGCAGGGAGCTGCGGTAGGTGGGGCTACCGGTGCCGGCGGTGATGCGCCCAAATACCAGCTGATTCTCGGTACGGATGGTCTTTATTATCCCGACGGTTCACTGCCAGACGATAAGGCTCGTGAGCATTTTCTGGTGAAGTTCCCACGCCGCAGTTCAAGGCAGGGAAATACTCTGGAAAGCGACCGCCTGATTCTGGAAACCGAACATGCTTACTATCAAGTGGCTGAGCGGTTCGGGGTCGATGCTATCTCGTCGGCTTTACATATTGAGTCGGGCCGATTTCAGGGTAAAACAGCGAGCTTGTGGATGCCAAGATTTGATCGGCTTGTGGGCCATGATGGAATGGAAAGATCTGCGGTCGAATCTCTTTATTCTATCGCTGGCGTAATTGAGCCGGGCGCAACAGTGGCGCATTCGACGTATCTGACGCAGCTTGTGCATCTGTGGAGTGAGTATGATCAGACGGATGACGTAGAGAACATGGTGCAGGAATACCTGCGCAGAGACTTGCTGAACGTGGTTTTGGGCAACAGTGATAATCACGGTCGTAATACGTCTGTGCTACGTCAGAACTCGGGAGTTTGCTTTGCTCCGGTATACGACCTGGCGCCTATGGTTCTGGATGAAGCAGGTATTACCCGTGCCAGCCGTTGGCATGTGGACAATGAAGTGGGTGGTAATTTCCGTTGGCGCGAAATCTGCGACGAAGCAGCCGCAGCAACCAATCTCAACGCAGCGCGATTATGGGCTGGTTTGCGAGATTTTGCCTTAACACTCATCGATTTGCCTGTGTATGCCAGTGAATCAGGAGGTGCCTGCAGAGGTGATGAACATAGAACGACATGCACTCAATTTGAATGCCGTACCTGACCGGTTGAAGCGCTGGGGACTGCTATGAGAGCTTCTTTGTCATGACAAAAATTATTCCCGATTTTAAAACGATGTCGCGTACACAGGTTCTGAGCTGGGTTGAAGCCTCGGTTGGTTCTGGTGAATTGTCGCTGGGCTGCGCAATACGGGTACTGCGCCGCAATATTGCAAAGCAGAATCAAGCAGAATTCGCGAAGCTATGTGGTCTTTCTAGGCGTACACTCGTGGCAATTGAGTCCGACGAAGCCAATCCGACGATTCAGACGGTTAATCAACTCCTGAAACTGTTTGGTTTGCAGTTAGGGTTATCGAGGCTGCACCGGAACTCTGAGCATAAGCAATAGCGCCCATACACACGCCCCAAGCCCCCAGATAAAGGTTGAGGCCAGCGTCGCACCCAGATGAATTCCTGCTTCGGCGACAATCGGGCCGAGTAATTGCGCAACGCCATAAAGGGCGATGAGTGCTGCACTGAGGCGCGGGCCTTGATGCGGGTGAATGGCACGGGCCAGCCGCTGCGTCAGGAAAACCGCGCCCAGGAAGCTGCCGCCCATCAGCGCAGCGCACAACCATAGCCCTTGTTCTGTGCCCGGCAGGATGAAGATGGCACCGATAGACGCGGCTTGAACGGTATAGTTAAGGATCAATGCGTTACGATCCCCCAAGCGATTGCCCAGTGAATTCCAGATAAAGATAGCAGGTACCGACGCAATGGCAGCGATCAGCCAAGGGCTTGGGCTGACGTCGATATTCCATTCCTGCGCGACCGCAGGCAGAAAGGTCATAGGCAGGATATAACCAAGCCCTGCGCCGAAATACGAAAGAAACAGTGGCGTGCTCTGTTTATCCCACAGCGCGGAATGGTCGTCCCGACTAACCGGTGCGTCGCCCGAGCTGAGCCGATACAGATAGATGCCCGACCAGAGTGCCAGTGGCAGGCTGATAATAGCTGCAGGTATCCAGCGGTCATTGCCCTGCAGCCAGATAGCCGTGCTTTCGACAATCTGGTTACTGAGCAGTAGGCCAACCCCAACGCCAAGATACATGAGGCCGCTTAATGTGGCTTTATTTCGCACGGCCAGCCATTCAAGTACCAGCGCAGGAGCGAGTACAAAAACGACGCCGTTGGTAATGCCATTGGCAAGGCGTAGTCCTGCCATGTAGGGGAAATAGTCGGCCCCAATTTGCATCACTGTAATGACAGCATTCCCCAATACTCCGGCAAGCAATGCGCTCCTTCCCCATCCATTCTGATAAGCAAATAGTGCAATCATGGCGCCTGCCAAGTAGCCCACATAGTTCCACGTAGCTAGCTGTGCTGCCTGCTGCAAGGTAAGTAGGCCATCACTTACAAGGAGGGGAATAAGTGGCGTGTAGATAAATCGGCCAAAGCCGTGAACAACGATCAGTGTCGTGGCGGCTGCGATTAACGGCCAGAAGGGGCTGCGAGCTGACATGGGCGTCCTCGTGATTTAGGACGCCAGTATACAGATGGGAAGGGTTATCAACATCCCGACTTTGGATGAACAGACTGTTCGGTCTGTGGGTTTTCATACGGCGTAGACAGTCTCAGCATTCCGGCATATCGCTGGTGATGGCGCATTTATGTCATCGATAAGTAAGTATCCATGCGACAAAGAGGGTTTTTCATAGCGGGTCACATTTTTTCGACAAGGCCACTGCTATAACATCGGGCGGTTTACAGGAATTAAGCGGCGGCGTTACGGAACAGGGTATGAATCTACTCAAAATGCTTGCGGTCGTGACAACCCTTATTTGGATGGTTGGTTGCGATAAAAACTACTCGGGTGAGTTGGCCGACGACGGCTACAACGCAGCCGGGCACGCCCACTATCAGCAGATGTGTGCCTCGTGTCACGGTCTCGATGGCAATGGCACATCCGTTGGACCGTCTCTTGTCGGGTGTGCAACGTGCTCTTCACTGACGGTGCTGGCCGATGAAATCGCCCGTACCATGCCGATTGGTGACGTAGAAGCCTGTACCGATGACTGTGCCACAGATACCGCAGAGTACATTTTATATGCCTTTAACGGCCAGAATCTGGCTGATGCTCTGGCCACGATTGAGGGAGTTGGCAATCAGTCTGCTGCGCTGACTCTGCGTAAAGCCTCACTGCAGTTAGCCGGACGACTGCCGACGGCAACCGAACTTGGACAGGTAGCCGATAACGCCGATACCGGTTTAAGTGTCGCTCTAGACGGGATGCAAAACGAAGCCGGCTTTTACGATAATCTGATGAGTATCTTCAACGAGCAGCTACTCACCGACAAGTATCTCACCAGTAATCTCAATGAGGGTGGGATCAATCTTCTTGATAGCGACGATTATCCAAATCGTAAGTGGTACAACGATCAGTACAGCGGCGATGAGCAAGGCAGTATTCGCCGTTGCGTACGCAATATCACTAATGACTCCGTTGCCCGGGAACCTCTGGAGCTGGTGCGTTATGCGGCGATGAATGACTTACCGCATACTCTCTACATGACCGCGGACTTTATGATGGTCAACTGGTATAGCCAGCAAGTGTACGAGGCGGAACTGGTTGAAGCTGGTGAGTTCCGGGAGCTCGCGGAACCTGTGTGTGATGAGGACGGAATACAGCTATTTTACGATCCAACGGACTTCCGCCCGGCCCGCGTGACCAAGCAGCTGGAGTATGAGCTCGGTGGACTGCCCCATGCTGGTGTCCTCACTTCACCGATGTTCCTCAATCGTTATCCGACCACCCGAACCAATCGGAACCGTCATCGTGCCCGCATCGTATTCGATTATTTCCTCGATACCGACATTCTGGCGATCGAAGGGGATCGCCCTGAGGACGGGATAGGCTCCGGTGTGAGCAATCCCACCTTACTGGACCCTGCTTGCTACGCCTGTCATCAGGTGATGGACCCGGTTTCATCCACATTCCAGCATTGGACCGATCGCGGTCGGTACATCGTATCTGGCAGCTCATCGGCAAACGATTGGGATGGATCAGATATCGAACCGCCGGGCCTTGGAGGTAAGCAAGCCCCACTCTCAGGCTCAGACGGTCAATTCCGCACCCTGTTGCAGTGGCTGGGGCATGAGATCGCGGCTGATCCAAGATTTGCACGCGCGACAGTCCGGACCCTCTATGAAGGGCTGATGGGACAAGAAGTACTGCCTGCTCCGGCTGAGGATGCCTCGGAGGATGAAAAGCTGGCTTACAACAGTCAGCGCGCCATTCTCAACAGCGTTGCCGAGACCATGGTGGCAGAGAACTGGGACATCAAAGCAGCGGTGAAGGCCCTGATAATGAGCCCTTATTATCGTGCGGATAATGTTGATGTACAGGAGCTGGCGGTGAACCAGCATATCGGTGCAACGCAATTTATCAGCCCTGAGCAATTACAAACGAAGCTACAGGCGACGGTTGGATTTGGTTGGGATGAGCTGCGCTGGGAGGACAACCGCATTATGTATGGCGGTATGGACTCCGACAGCGTGACTGAACGCATTCGTGAGCCAGGTGGCTTGGTCATTGCCATCCAGAACCGCATGGCCACCGAGATGGCGTGTCGCTCAGCTGCGTACGACTTCCTGAACCCGACGTCGCAGCGTCGCTTGTTCCCTCATGTGGAAATTGAAACTCTGCCGCTGGACCTTGAAGGCAATGAAAACGCGCCTGCTGTTACTCGCATCAGAGAGAATATCCGCTACCTGCACTGGATTCTGCTGGGTGAGGATGTCGCTGCAGGCAGTGCGGAAGAGCAAGCGACCTATGACTTATTCACAGGCGTCCTGGCCGAAGGTCAGGCGATGCTCGAAAACCGCGAGAACTACGATCCTCAGCCGAGTGAGTGGTTGGAATGGGAGTGCCGCGCTCGTTGGTTACGTCAGGCTGACGGCCGCACTGACGGAGACTTGCCGTCCGAAGAGCGTATTGAGCAGGATGAGTATTACAGTATCCGGGCATGGACGGCAGTGCTGACGTATCTGATGTCTGACTACCGTTTCGTGTACGAATAAGGAGGCCGCTTTGAAACGTCGTAATTTTTTACAAATGATGGCGGCCGCAGGGCTGACCGCACAGGCGCCTTTGTGGGCCCCAAAGGCACATGCTGCTGCGCCAGATCGGTTCCTGATTGTTGTAAACGCCAGTGGCGGTTGGGACCCAACCTCGCTGTGCGATCCGAAAGGACTTAATCGAGCCTACCAGGACAAATCAGATCGATATGAAGGCTCCACCAATTCGGTGGAGTTGGACAGCAATAAAACGTTCGGCAGCATTCAGTGGAGCGCAGTGCCCGAGGGTGTATCCAATGATGAGGCTGTACGTCAGCGTGTTAACGATCAGTTTGATGGCTTCTTTACGACCTATGGCAATCGCCTGACTGTGATCAACGGCATCGATACTGGCACTAACAATCATGACACTGGCAATCGCTTTGTCTGGTCTGGACGAGAGGAAACGGGATACCCTAGCGTTGCTGCCTATTTTATGCCGCTGCAGTTTCGCCAACGTTGCCTATGGCTTACATCAGCAACGGCGGTTACGACTACACCGATTCATTGGTGTCGAGGGCAAGAGCGAGCAGTGCCGGTTTTGTCGGCGAAGTGGCCGACCCTAATTTGTATTATGACGATCGCGGCTTTGTCTATCGGACTTATGATCGTAGCACCGACCTTTATGCGCGGGTTACGGCAGCACAGCAGGCCCGGATTGAGAGGCAACTCGAAAATGCGGCGCTGCCATTACGACGTAAACAGTTGCAGCAGCTACTAGGGCTTCGCAGTACAGAGAGCAATCTTAGCCAGTTGACTGTGGTACTGGAGGATATCCAGGCAAATGTCGATCGAGATCTGAACTGGAATGTGAACCGCGCCGAGAGTCTGAAAAGTCAGGCCGAAGTGGTTGTGGCCTCCATGGCTGCTGGACTAACGGCCAGTGCCAATCTGAATTACGGTGGGTTCGATACTCACGGCAACCATGACGCCAATGCTTATCCACAGTTGGGAGACCTGCTTGAGGGGGTGCACTTCCTGATGGCCGCGCTCGAGCATGCGGGGATTGCGGAGCGAACGACGGTTGTCATGGGTGCTGACTTTGGACGGACCCCTTATTACAATTCGGGCAACGGTAAGGATCACTGGCCAGTTACCAGCATGATGGTGATAACACCACAGCAGACCGGCGGTAGGGTCTTCGGTGCATCGACGGATGCATTTATGGCTCAACCGGTGAGTCTTAGCTCAGGCCTGCCAGACGCGAGTGGTGTCGTGCTCACCCCGGAGCACGTGAATCGCGAAATTCGTCGGTTAATGGGTGTGGGTAGCTCGACTCTGGCAGCAAACTACCCGCTCAACGTCGACGACTTCAGGATATTCGGTTAAGGGAGTACGGATGAAGCACATTACGTATCGGATTTTGGGCCTGTGTACTTTGATACTCATGGCCACTGCGTGCACGACAGTGCAGCCTTGGGAACGTGGAAGCCTCGCACAGGATATGATGGCCTGGCAGGCCGATGCAATGAAAGGCTCGCTTGATAATCATATTCACTTCGCGAAAGAAGGTACCTCCGGCGGCGGCTCGGCAGCAGGAGGCGGCTGCGGCTGCAACTGATTATGAAAGCAAAGAATTCCCTCGCGGCTCTGGCCGCCGTTGCCGCAGCCATGCCGGGTCACGCAGACCCAGTCCCAACCGAGAAAGCAATCAGTTATCGCTTCAGTGAATATCAGGAAGGTGAAATTCCGGAAAACCGGACGTTTTCTCCAGTGCTCGAACGATACAACATTGAAGTACACCAGCTCGGATACCGTCGTCCATTAAGTGGTAACTGGTATCTACGCAGTGAGATGCAATACGAAACGATGAGCGGCGCATCGCCGATGCAGACCTATCAGAATACCGACGGTCAGAGTGTCGTGCTGATGAGTGGCGCCAGTATCGAGGAAAGCCGCTTCGACCTGAAGCTTTCGCCTACCCGCTATTTTGATGGAACAGGCAAAGGGGCTATCGATGGCACGCTCGGCGGTACGCTCGCACTCTCGACCGAGAACGACTACAACTCCGTATCGCTTGGGGTGGATGCCACTCTGAATCTATTCGATAAACATACCACGCTACTTGGGTCGATCAGTACGTCCTATGACATGCTGGCACCGACAGATGCGATCCTGTCCGAATCACGCCAAGCTGCGGATGGGCAAGTTAAGCGAAGCATTTCGATATACGAAGGTGTGTCGCAGGTTATCAATAAGGCCACTGTGCTGCAGATTGGTGGTGGTTTTACTCGCCTGACGGGATATCTGTCCGACCCATACAAGCTTGAAGATCGTCGCCCGGATGATCGCACGCAATTTCTGCTGGATAGTCGCCTGCGTCGTTATTACAAAGTCCTGTCGGGCGCCGCTATTCATCTGGATTATCGCTATATCAGCGACAGTTGGGGGATTCACTCCAACACTATTGATCTTGCATGGGCGCAGAAGATGAGCGCTGGGCGCATGGATATATTCCTGACACCGTCGGTGCGTTATTACCGTCAGACCGAGGCCTCCTTCTACAGTATGGATGCGTCAGGCGATGAGATGTTTACCAGTTCAGATTATCGTCTTTCCTCCTACGGAGCTGTGTCTGCCGGTGTCGAGGCGCGCTTCGTTTATGGTGGTTTTCAGCTCAGTGTCGACTGGCAGCAATATGTCGCTGATGAGGAGATGATGCTGTTGCAGATTCCAGACGAAGAAGCGCCAGCGTTGGTGAATTACTCCATTCTCAGTATTGGCGTCGAATATCGTCGTGAGTGATCGTCATCGTTCTGTGAGCGGGTTGCGGCAGCACTCGTTCACTGCCATGGCCTCTCCCTGCTGTTTTCATTTACCGGAAGAGACTCCGGTAGAGGTAATCACGGCGATGGAGAGCGAAGTTCGGCGCATAGAGCAGAAGTACAGTCGCTACCGCGATGCCAGTGTGCTCAGTCAGATTAACGCCAGTGCTGGTGGGC
>PDUK01000161.1 GCA_006212115.1 Thalassolituus sp.
TAATAGCCGTTGGGACGGCAATTAAACCTAACCCGGTGAGTAACACACCAAACGTAAACAGGCGCCCTGCGTGCGTTATCGGAACCATATCGCCGTAGCCAACTGTGGTCAGCGTCACGATGGCCCACCAGAGGGCATCGAACAGCGACCTGTAGACCTCAGGCTGAGCTTCGTGTTCAAAATGATAAATTCCCACCGCCGCGAGGAAAATCATCACCATACTGGCAGCAAAAAAGAGCGTCAGTTCTTCCCAGGCGTCAGCCAGCGCCAGATAAAAGCGCCTCATGGCCGTCAGGTAGCGGGTGAGTTTAAGAATGCGCACGAGGCGGAACAGTGACAGAAGCCTCAGAGGTTGCAGGCCAAAGAGCATGACCAGGTAATAAGGCAGGATGGCGAGCAGGTCGATAACACCGTAGAAGCTGAATATATATTGTGTTTTCTTTTCTGCCCGGATCAACCGGATAAGGTACTCAAGGGTAAATACGGAGACAAATACGTGCTCTGACAGGTTCAGTATCCACAGCGTCGTCTCGTCTGGAGACGGCAGTGTGCCGACCGCGAAAGCGATCACAGAAGTAATAATTGCCAGAGCGATAATGAATTCAAACGGCTTGCTGAATCCGGGTGAGTTAAAGAAGGCCTGCAGCGAAGTCATATCCCTGTCCGTTATAAGGTCTTTCACAGTATAGTGAACTTTTGCCGCACTGAACGGGTTGAAACTGGGTTCCCTGGTCAGTGAGCTTTTTTTGCTTAACGGCCATAAAAACCGCTACTTATGTGTCAATTCCGGACACAAATTGATGATCTGGCGCTTATGGTGTTATTGGTCGAGTGAAAAAATCGTAGTTAAGTGCACTGTTAACGACAAAATTATCAATAAGGCGTGCTTGTTCATCAACCTGACTATTTGTTATGTCAAATTACGACAAATGCAATGATTCAGTAAGGAAAAAGGCGCATATTCTTATCTGCCGCTAGTTATGTCTTCAGCGGTTTTGGGTGCAAAACTCTAATCAATCAGATAAGGAAAATCTTATGAAACTCCCTCTCCTCAAGGGCCGCCCTCTGGCTCTGGCGACATCTGCTCTGCTGACGGTTGCAGCTTCTCAGGCGTCTGCTTATGACTTCCAGAACGGCAATGCTCCGGTGGAACTGGTGATCTCTAATGTTGCTCCGGCGATCTTCCAGGATGTTTCTACTTCAGGTGGTGATGCGACGCTGGTTCTGCGTATTACTGCGCAGATCACGAATGCCTGGTTTGATGCTGCAGCGCCGTATCATCCAACGGCTGTTGGTGTGTATTCGCGTATCCCTAACCGCCCTGCGTCAGAGAGCGTTGATAACGAAAACATCAACATCGCGACTGTCTACGCTTCTTACCAGGTTCTGAAAACTCTGCTGCCACACCGCCTGAACGAGTGGCGTCAGATTCTCATCGATGCTGGCCTCGATCCAGACGACAACAGCACTGACCTGACGACGCCAGTCGGTATCGGTAACGTTGCCGGTGCGGCCGTGGTTGAAGGTCGTCTTAACGATGGTATGAACCAGGCCGGTTGGGTGAACCAGGATGTGCATCCGCAGCCGTACGCTGATTACACCGGTTACGAGCCAAAGAATACCGCCTATGAACTGAAGCGTCCTTCTAAGTGGCAGCCAGATGTTCAGCGCAAGGGTGTTGGTCTGTACAAAGTTCAGCAGTTTGTGACTCCGCAATACTCCAACGTTGAACCTTATGCCTACGACGATCCACAGCAGTTCAGCGTGCCATGGCCGGCAAACAGCTTTGCACCCTTCAAGCACCTGTATAAGCAGCAGGCCGATGAAGTACTGGCAGCTTCTGCCAACCTGACTGAAGATCAGAAACTGAAAGCAGAGCTGTTCGACAACAAGATTCTGTCGCTGGGCTTCTCTGCAGTATTTGCGGCACAGTCCCGTGGTCTGTCACTGATGGAATTCATCCAGCTCGACTTCCTGACCAATATGGCGGCGTTTGATGCCGGTATCTTCGTATGGCAGGAAAAAATCGAATACGATGCCGTTCGTCCCTTCTCTGCAATTCGGCATATCTATGGCGACCAGCCAGTTGAAGGTTGGGGCGGCCCGGGTGCTGGCACAGTGACGATGCCTGCCAACCAATGGCGTGCATACATGGAAGAGGCGGATCACCCAGAGTATCCATCAGCGTCTTCCTGTTTCTGTGCGGCGCACTCTCAGTCTGCGCGGGTATTCCTGGGTGATGATCAGCTGGGCTTCCCGGTTGAGTATCCAGCAGGTTCGTCACGCATCGAGTCTGGCCTGACACCGGCAGCAGACACAACGATCGTGTTCGATACCTGGAGTGACTTCGAGCAGGATTGTGGTCAGAGCCGTGTATGGGCGGGCGTGCACTTCCAGGCGGCCGTTGATGAGTCTCTGGCCTACTGTGGTGTCTTCGGTGACATGGCCTACAACTACATGCAGTCTCTGATTGATGGTACGGCACCGGTCCGTGGACCGAGTTCACCACTGAAAGACCCATCAACGTTCGAGAAAAAGTGGTGGAAATAATCCGCGACAGATTTTGAACGTGAAATAAGAAAACGGGGCCAATGGCCCCGTTTTTTGTTGCTGTGTTTTCAATTCGGCGAACAGTACTTAACGCATCAGCTTAGGTGCGAGCGCCTCCAGCGTGCTGGTTCGCATCAGCTCGGTGGCGATGCTGTCGTCGATATCATGAAGATCGACGACTCCCATCACTTCGTCGTAATCCATGTCGATGAATGCCGTCGTCTCCAGCGTAAGTGAGTACTGACTGTCTGGTAGCACCGCATCGGTGATGCCGGCAGGCAGTGAGGGCAGAGTCACTGAAGTTTCGCCTGCAGGCAGGTGGATCGCCCAGGCCGTCTGGTAGCCGGCACTTGCCTGAGAGGTTTTCAATCGCAGTGTCGTCAGGTCGCTGTAGCCATTAATACGGTCACGCACCGGCGTCCAGCTGATTGTCGGGTTGTCACTGCGGCTCTCCATGATTGGACGATAGGCAATGCCGCTCGCCACGGAAAATTCAGCAATGTTACCGCTGCGGTCAAGTACATCGCCGGGCTGCCAGTACTCCCAGGTTTCGGTATATGCCGTGCTTGTCAGCCGGGATTCTGGCAGGTCTATGTCGGCACCGGGCAGTTGCACAGGCGAGCCCAGTGTCAGGAAACCACCCAGGTTGACCAGACCATTGCTGGATACTGCGACTGTCACCAGATCTGTCGCGGTGAAGCTGATGGACAGCTGTTCGCGATCAGCGACGATCGGATTTTCGCCTGCAGGAATGGTGGTGAAGGTCTGGCTACCCAGATCTTCTGCGCTGGTCACCACGCCGCTCTCGACTTTGAAAGCCCAGAGATTTCCTGTGACTTCAGTGCCAACCGGAACGTCGAAGTAGAGGTCTTGGTAGTAATAGTTGGCTGCGTAGGATGTCAGGAGAAAGC
>PDUK01000162.1 GCA_006212115.1 Thalassolituus sp.
AGTGAAGATCCTGAGAAACTGAGTAATCGTGTGCTGAATATTGCTCAGGTAATAGCTCGTTCTGAAATTCAGAATCTGAAATTACAGGATGCACTGGGGGCAGCCCGCCAACTGGTCGATCTGATTCGTAGCGAGATGGTAGCCTCCAACACACTCGAAACACTTGGCATTGAACTGGTGGATCTGTCGATTCAAGCGATTCGCCCAGCGCCCGAGACTGCCAGAGCGTTGGAAACAGCAGCAAGGGAAGAGCTGCTGCGTGAAGCGGACGAAGCGATCTATGCGCGACGTAAATCTGCAATCGAGCAGGAACGGACGATCAAAGAAAGTGAGTTACGTACCGAGTTAGCGGTTGAGGAAAAGCGTCGCGAAATCAGTGAAAGTAAGATTGAAGCAGAGCGTGCATTACAGGAAAAAAGACGTCAGATTCAGCAAGAGCAGATGAATGCTGATGTGGCTCTTGAAGTGAAGCGAAAAGAGCTCGTTGATATGGCGACTGAGAACGAGAAGAAACAGGGTGAGGCAAAAGCATACGGCATTGAGCAGATGATGTTGGCATTGTCGAAGCTTGATCCTGCTCTTGTTGAAGCGATCTCGAACTCAGGCATGGAGCCAGACCGCATTATTGCTCAGGCGTTTAAAGGCCTGGCTGGTAATGCCAGTAAAATTGGCCAGCTTAGTATCACTCCAGATTTACTGGATGGTCTGATGCAACGGGGCCGGTCGTGACACCGGCCAGTGGCTGCTGGTAAAGGAGTAAGCTATGAATCGTATCAGCGAGCGTAAGATCATTCTTATCTATCGCGACACGCGATTAGATGAGCTGATCCGGCGCTATAACACTCGTGAGCAAGTACGCTTTTATCTCGAGAGTCGTGGTCAGTCGTTTGCTGACTACGACGAAGAAGACCGGCAAATTAAATCGGTAATACGGGAGATATCCAGGGAGCTTGCTGTACTTGGGCGGGTGCAGCCGTTAGAGCGTAGCTTCTTGCCCAATTTCCTTTTTGGCCCAGACGATATTCCTTTGGTAGTTGGTCAGGACGGACTGGTTGCGAATGTACTGAAATATCTTCAGGGCCAGCCATTAGTCTCTGTTAACCCATTGCCAGATGTGTTCGATGGGATACTTCTGCCATTTTTACCCAACGATGTCAGTGCTGTAGTAAGAAGCCTGATCGCTTCTGATGATATGGTGATTAAAAACGTCAGCCTGGCACGGGCAGACTTTAACGATGGTCAGTCGATGCTGGCGGTCAACGACTTTTATATCGGTCCCAAGTTACCGGTATCGGTGCGTTATTGTATTGAGCTGGACGGCCGGAAAGAAAATCAGTCTTCATCAGGAGTGATTGTATCGACAGGCCTGGGAGCAACCGGTTGGATGTCGAGCCTGATCGCTGGCGCTGAAGGTATCAGTGGTAAAGAGATTACTCCTTTCGCTTGTGACTGGGCAGCACAGGAGCTGATGTTTGGCGTAAGGGAGCCCTTCCTTTCGGCCACAACATCAACAGACATCGTATATGGGCGTATTCAACCGGGTAAAGAGCTCGTGCTCTCTTCATACGTCTCTGAGGGCGGGGTACTGTTCTCAGATGGCATAGTCGCAGACGCTATAGACTTTAACGCAGGAAGCCGCGTAAGTATTCGACTTGCAGAACAGCAAGGTTATTTAGTTTCGCGTTGAAAAAGAAAGCTGGAATGAGGGTAACTAATGTCACAACAAGAAAATAACCGAGCATCATTACCGCGTATACAGAATCTGGTCGACCAGGGTTTATGGTTTCCTGACTCCGAGTACGCAGCTAATGACGATAATGAAAAAGTTAAAATTGCTCACATAACAAGTTATTTGCTGACAAGAGCACGGCAGTCTTCAGTCGCCCGGAATGACTTGCGAAGCCTGAGTCTGCAAGACAGGTGTCGTGGCGCTATGATCGGTGCAGCTGTCGGTGACGCCTTGGGGACAACCATTGAATTTACTACCCCAGGCTCATTTGAGCCTGTGACAGATATCACTGGTGGTGGGCCATTTCAGCTTCAGGCAGGTGAGTGGACTGATGATTCAAGCATGATGCTTTGTCTTGCTCATAGCTTATTGCGCACCCGAAAATTTACCTTAACGGATCAGATTGAACTTTACCTGAAGTGGCGGAACGAGGGGGCCTTCAGCGTTACTGCGACTTGCTTTGATATTGGTGGAACTGTCTCTCAGGCATTGAATAGTTATATAGTCGATGGCAACCCTGAAGCCGGACCGACCGGTAAATTCAGTGCGGGCAATGGCTCACTGATGCGGCTTGCTCCGGTACCAATTTTTTATCATAGGGACTTTGCAGCCGCCGTAGAACACGCAGGACTTAGCTCAAAAACGACTCATGGGCAGAAGAAGCGGTTGATGCGTGTCGTTATTTTGGAGGCCTCATCTGGGGGGCTTTGAATGGGGCGTCAAAAGAAGAACTGTTGAGCGGGTTGTATGATCCGCTGGGTGGTTATTGGCAAGCGAATCCTTTGTGCGGCAGCATCAGAGATTTGGTTACATCTCAGCACTATAAAACGAAGAGTACCTCTGAAGTGCGCGGGTCTGGCTATGTAATGCATTCTTTAGAGGCAGTTCTATGGGCCTTTTCGACGACGGATAATTTCGCCGATGGGTTACTGAAAGCGGTTAATCTGGGAGAAGATGCCGATACGACTGGCTGTATTTATGGACAATTAGCAGGGGCATTCTACGGAGAACCCCAAATACCATATCACTGGGTAAATAAAATCAGTCACAGAGAGACTTTCTACCTGTTCGCTGATGACTTGATAGCTACAGCGTAATTGCCCTGTAGAGACTGCGTTGATACTACTCGTCCTTTCACGTGATACTGCGAAATAATGATCCGTTACAACCAGTCCAGCGCCAGCACCAGACGCGGGATATTCTCCGGGTCTGGTGATCTGTGCACCAGACCGAACCCTTCGTTTCCTTCCCAAAGTTCTCAGAATTGCTACCGCCTCGGTCGGGATAACCTGAATATCCTCGGTTCTCGCCGTCTGGTCGGGCAGGCGCGTCCCTTTCGCGCCTCGGATAACCTGATCTTCTGTCAGCCACTCCGTCCCTTTGCCTGAATAGGTCAAAAGCAAACGTGCCGGAACCCGATCAACGTGAAAACGCGGGCACATGGTGCCCGTCAGAACGTGCAAGCGGACTCCCACAGCACTGGGTTCAAACAGGCAGCGGAACATGTCGATGACCGTATTAACGTCGTTTAGCCAGTTGCTAGCACCAGGTATGTCGCGTGCCCAGTCAGGCAGTATGCTGTCTGCCGTTTCGCCGGCCTCAATACTGACGAAGCGTTGCAGTGAACCCGCCTGCTTAAGAAACGTCTCAACAAAGGCTGTATATGTGGCGTCGGGTTTCCGCTGCCAGACCGCAAGATTAACGTCCTCCCGGAAGAACTCGGTCAGGCAGTGCACATCTGTGCTGATGATGCTCTGGCTAGCCGGTTCTGTAACAAAACAGGAAGCTTCGGACTGTGTTGCAGCTGCGGACATGGCGATGACTCCGTATGACATAGCTGTATGCTGGTATATCAGGCATTCGGTTTATAATTATATATGTTATGTTATAACAATTGTATGCGAGGTGAAATATGTCAATCATGACGAAAGAAGAGTTACTCGCAGCTCCTGAAGAGGACTACATAAACGAGCAGCAGCAGGCGTTCTTCCGCCAGTTGCTACTGGACCTGCGTGAAGAGACTGTCGAGAGCATGGAGAAGGCGAAGAAACAGGTAGCTGCCCGCATACGGCGATTCGTGAAGACGCCTCGATGAACCTTGCGGCGGTAGAAACGCTGGCAAAGAAATTCGGTAATCTGGATGTCGTGTTCGTTGAAAGTGGCGGTGACAACCTATCGGCAACCTTCAGCCCTGAACTGGCGGACCT
>PDUK01000053.1 GCA_006212115.1 Thalassolituus sp.
TGGCAAAAGAAAAGTTTGAAAGAAGTAAGCCGCACGTTAACGTGGGAACCATAGGGCACGTTGACCACGGCAAAACAACATTGACAGCGGCGTTGACGCGCGTGTGTGCAGAAGTATTCGGTGGTGAGAAAGTAGATTTCGCCAACATCGATAATGCACCGGAAGAGCGTGAGCGTGGTATCACGATCGCAACGTCACACGTTGAGTATGATTCCAATATTCGCCACTACGCACACGTAGATTGCCCAGGGCACGCGGATTACGTTAAGAACATGATTACTGGTGCGGCGCAGATGGATGGAGCGATCCTGGTCTGTGGTGCAACAGATGGTCCGATGCCTCAGACGCGTGAGCACATTCTGCTGTCTCGTCAGGTAGGTGTACCGTATATCGTAGTATTTTTGAACAAAGCAGATTTGCTGGCAGAAGATTGCGGCGGCGCAGGTTCAGAAGAATATAACGAAATGCTTGAGCTGGTTGAAATGGAAATTCGTGAGCTGTTGGATCAGTACGAATTCCCAGGTGACGACACACCAATCATTGCCGGATCAGCCCTGATGGCGCTGAACGGAGAAGATGATAACGAGTTGGGCACAACGGCTGTTAAGAAGCTGGTTGAAGCGCTGGACACTTACATCCCAGAGCCAGAGCGTGCCATTGATCAGCCGTTCCTGATGCCAGTGGAAGATGTATTCTCCATCTCGGGTCGTGGTACGGTTGTAACCGGTCGTGTAGAGCGCGGTATTATCACGGTAGGTGATGAAGTTGAGATCGTCGGTATTCGCGATACACAAACCACTACCTGTACAGGTGTTGAGATGTTCCGTAAGCTGCTTGACGAAGGTCGTGCAGGTGAGAACGTTGGTATCCTGTTGCGTGGTACCAAGCGTGATGATGTAGAGCGTGGACAGGTATTGTGTGTACCGGGTTCCGTGAAGCCGCACACCAAGTTCGAAGCAGAAGTATATGTGTTGGGTAAAGATGAAGGTGGTCGTCATACGCCATTCTTCAAAGGTTACCGACCACAGTTTTACTTCCGTACGACTGATGTAACGGGTGCTTGTGAATTGCCAGATGGCGTAGAGATGGTTATGCCGGGCGATAACGTTCAGCTGACTGCGACTTTGATTGCACCCATTGCAATGGAAGAAGGTCTGCGCTTCGCAATCCGCGAAGGTGGCCGTACCGTTGGTGCGGGCGTCGTAGCCAAAATTATCGAATAATCTTGCGTTAGAAGGATGAGGCAGCAATTGCTGCCTCATTTTGTATAGGCCAGTAGCTCAATTGGCAGAGCAGCGGTCTCCAAAACCGCAGGTTGGGGGTTCGATTCCCTCCTGGCCTGCCACTATACAAGCAAGATGCAAGCAACACGGTGTCACTATTTATGAATTCAAAAGTTGAAAGCGGCAATAACGCACTGGATGTCGTTAAGTGGCTGGTAGTTTTTGTGTTGGTGTCTGCTGGAGTGGTGGGCAACTACTATTATTCAGCTGAATCCCTTCTTTACAGGGTTTTGGCGCTGCTTGTGTTGGCGGTCATTGCGGGCTGGATTGCTCTGCAGACTGAAAAAGGTAAAAGTTTCGCGGCGTTGGTGACTGAAGCGCGAGCGGAAATTCGAAAGGTTGTATGGCCGACTCGCCAGGAGCTCACCCAAACCACGATGATCGTTGTTGTTTTTGTATTGATCATGGCGCTGATGTTGTGGGGTGTGGATTCACTGATTGGGTGGATCGTATCTCTGGTTATAGGTTGATGGGGAAGAGTTGATGGCCAAAGCCTGGTATGTCGTGCATGCGTATTCCGGTTATGAAAAACAGGTAATGCGTGCTCTACACGAACAAATTGCGCTTAAGAACCTCGAAGAAAAGTTCGGCGAAATACTCGTGCCGACCGAAGAAGTTGTCGAGATGCGTGATGGCAAGAAGCGCAAGAGTGAGCGGAAATTCTATCCCGGTTACGTACTGGTGCAGATGGAGATGGATGACGATGCGTGGCATCTGGTCAAGTCCACTCCGCGGGTAATGGGTTTTATCGGTGGTACTGCCGAGCGCCCGGTGCCGATCAGCGACAAAGAAGCGGAGGCGATTCTTCAGAAGATAGAAACTGGTGCCGAGAAGCCGCGTCCCAAGACGCTTTTCGAAGCGGGCGAGGTTGTTCGGGTTGTGGATGGTCCGTTTGCTGATTTTAACGGTGTTGTTGAAGAAGTCGATTACGAGAAAAGTCGCGTGAAGGTTGCGGTTTTGATTTTTGGTCGTTCAACACCGGTTGATCTGGAGTTTAGTCAGGTCGAGAAAGACTAGTTAGAGAGTGTAATTCATGCCCATGTTGCTTGCCGGCGACGTGGGTTTTTCTGTCTATACGGGGAGCTTGATTAAAGAGCGTTTGAACCCGAAGGAGATATATCATGGCAAAGAAAATTGATGCTTATATAAAGCTTCAAGTGCCTGCTGGCCAGGCCAACCCTAGTCCTCCTGTTGGTCCTGCTCTGGGTCAGCACGGTGTCAATATCATGGAATTCTGTAAGGCGTTCAATGCCCAAACTCAGGGTATGGAAAACGGTTTGCCGGTTCCTGTTGTGATTTCTGTTTACAGCGACAAAAGCTTTACCTTTGTCATGAAAACGCCACCTGCAGCGATTCTTCTGAAGAAAGCGGCAGGCATCAAGAGCGGAAGCGGTCGTCCGAATACTGAGAAAGTGGGTACAGTGACACGCGCTCAACTGGAAGAAATTGCCAAGACCAAAGAACCTGATCTGAATGCATCCGATATGGATGCGGCTGTGCGTATCATTGCTGGTACAGCGCGTAGTATGGGTTTGAATACAGAGGGAGTTAACTAATGGCTAAGTTAAGCAAGCGTCAAAAGTTGATTGCCGAGAAAGTAGAACTTGGTAAAGCATACTCCGTTGATGAGGCGGTTTCCTTGTTGTCAGAGCTGTCTTCGCAGGTGAAGTTTAAAGAGTCTGTCGATATTTCAGTTAATCTTGGCGTTGATGCGCGCAAATCAGACCAGGCGGTACGTGGTTCGACGGTTTTGCCAAACGGTACTGGGAAATCAGTCCGGGTTGCAGTCTTTACGCAAGGTGAAAATGCCGAGAAAGCAAAAGCTGCAGGAGCTGATCTGATTGGTATGGACGATCTCGCAGCGGACGTCAAAGCCGGTAAGATGGACTTTGATGTGGTTATTGCAACGCCAGACGCAATGCGCGTTGTTGGTCAGTTGGGCCAGATTCTGGGTCCGCGTGGTCTGATGCCTAACCCCAAAGTGGGTACGGTGACGCCAGATGTTGAAACGGCGGTTAAAAATGCCAAGGCTGGTCAGGTGCGTTACAGAACTGACAAAAACGGCATCGTGCATACGATCGTTGGTAATGTCGAGTTCTCCGCTGAAGCAATCAAGCAGAATATTGAAGCCCTGTTGGCGGATTTGAAGAAGGCTAAGCCAGCTTCTGCCAAAGGCGTTTATATGAAGAAAATTACGCTTTCATCAACCATGGGTCCCGGCCTGTTGATTGATCAAAGTTCTGTTTCATTCTAGGTCTTTAGTACCTGGAATAACCTGAGTTGCGCAGCAATGCGCACATTCTTTGGGGTCGAGGCGTCAGCCTGGGCTGTCAAAGACCGCAGGGGCGGTTATCTTTCCTGAGATAACGGCTTAATCACCTGCGCAGACGGTGATGACTCTCTTAAATGAGTGATTCTCTCGCCGTAAGGTCGCCCTTGCATGTTATGCAGGGGTGAAATTAACTGGTTGGTAAATACCAACTTTGTTGAGGAGAAAACCGATGGCAATAGGACTCGAAGACAAGAAAGCGATTGTCGCTGAAGTCAACGAGGTTGCTGGCGGTGCTTTGTCTGCAGTTCTTGCTGACTACCATGGTGTCGATGCAAACGACATGACTGGCTTGCGTGCGAAGGCACGTGCAGAGAATGTTTATCTGCGCGTTGTTCGAAATACGCTCGCCAGAAAAGCGGTAGAAGGTACGGAATTTGAATGTGTGCGGGAAGTGTTGGTTGGTCCAACTATTCTGGCGTTTTCTATGGAAGATCCTGGTGCGGCAGCGCGCCTGCTAAAAGACTTTTCCAAAGAAAAAGAAGCATTCGAGATTAAGGCACTGGCTGTTGGTGGTGAATTGTTAGGTGCAGATCAGATCGATCGTTTGGCGAAGCTGCCAACACGCGATCAGGCGTTGGCCATGTTGGCTGGCGTGATTCAGGCACCTATTACGAAACTTGCACGTACATTCAACGAAGTTCCTTCGAAGATTACTCGTGCAGTGGCAGCAGTTCGCGATCAAAAGAAAGACGCAGCCTGATATATTTTTGGTTAATTATTTATTTAGGAGATGTGAGTCATGGCTCTATCCAATGAAGATATTTTGAATGCAATCGCAGAAATGAGCGTAATGGATGTTGTTGCGCTGGTTGAAGCAATGGAAGAAAAATTTGGTGTTTCTGCGGCAGCTGCTGTTGCTGCAGCGCCTGCTGCTGGTGGCGACGCTGGTGGTGCAGCTGCTGAAGAGAAGACAGAATTCGATGTTGTTCTGGCTTCTGCTGGTGACAAGAAAGTGAACGTAATCAAAGCGGTTCGCGGTCTGACAGGTCTTGGCCTGAAAGAAGCGAAAGCAATGGTTGACGGTGCGCCTTCTACAGTGAAAGAAGGTGTCAGCAAAGATGACGCTGAAGCTGCCAAAAAAGAGCTTGAGGAAGCTGGCGCAACTGTTGAAGTCAAGTAACTGTTCTTTGAAGCATTCATTGAACAGGGCTTGCGTGCAGACAGTTCGCACATAACCCTCGCAATGGAACTGGCTGGTAGCAATCGCTGCCGGCCTTTTTCCGTTGTTAGAGAATCAAATGCATACGAACTTATGTCCTGATAAAAGTTCGAATGCAGAGGGCGGAGGCCCTCATTTAGCTGAAAGCAATGTCCGAAGCGGACAGCTTTTTGGCCTTGTTAGATCGACCTATATGTCATAACTGGGGAATACAGATGACCTACTCGTATACAGAGAAAAAGCGTATTCGTAAAGAATTTGGCACCCTCCCGACCGTCATGGACGTGCCTTATCTTCTGTCGATTCAGATCGATTCATATCTTAGCTTTTTGCAAGAATCTGCGTCGCCAGACGAGCGCGATGATCTGGGGTTGCATGCCGCGTTTAAATCCGTATTTCCGATTATTAGTTTTTCCGGTAATGCCGCACTTGAATATGTCAGTTATCGATTGGGCGAGCCTGCCTTCGATGTTAAAGAATGTATTCTCCGGGGCGTTACCTATGCCGCGCCTTTGCGCGTGAAGGTTCGTTTGATTATTTATGACAAAGAGTCATCGAATAAGGCAATCAAGGACATTAAAGAGCAAGAAGTCTACATGGGCGAAATGCCTCTGATGACGGATAACGGTACCTTTATCGTGAACGGTACGGAGCGTGTTATCGTTTCCCAGCTGCATCGTTCTCCCGGTGTGTTTTTCGATCATGACAAAGGCAAAACCCACTCTTCCGGTAAATTGCTGCATTCCGCGCGCGTTATTCCTTATCGTGGTTCCTGGCTGGATTTCGAATTCGATCCCAAAGACAACGTCTTTGTACGAATCGACCGTCGTCGTAAATTGCCTGCGACCATCCTTCTGCGCGCTTTGGGTTTTAGCAGTCAGGATATTCTGGATATGTTTTTTGATACCAATGTATTCACGATTGGTGAAGATTCATTCCAGCTGGAGCTTGTCGCAGATCGATTGAGAGGTGATCTCGCGAGTTTTGATTTGAAGGGCAAAGATGGCAAGGTCATTGTTGAAGAGGGCCGACGCATTACAACACGCCACATTCGCAAGCTTGAAGATCTGGGCAACACGCTTGATGTGCCGCGTGAATACCTCTACGGCAAGGTTGTTGCCAAAGATATCATCAACGAAGAAACCGGTGAGCTGGTCGTTGAGTGTAATACCGAAATTACCGATGAAGTGCTGGAAGCGATTCTGGGAGCCGGTGTTGAGCGTCTGGAAACCTTGTACACGAATGAGCTCGATTGCGGTCCCTTTATTTCTGATACCTTGAGAGTGGATCCGACCAGCAATGAGCTGGAAGCCCTGGTTGAAATCTACCGCATGATGCGCCCGGGTGAGCCGCCAACGAAAGAGTCGGCTGAGAATTTGTTCAAAAATCTGTTTTTCACTTCGGACCGTTATGACCTGTCCGCCGTGGGTCGCATGAAGTTTAATCGCCGTCTGGGTCGTGAGTCGGAAACAGGCGAAGGCGTTTTGAATAATCAGGACATCATCGATGTATTGAAAACACTGATTGATATCCGAAATGGTAAAGGTGAGGTCGACGATATCGACCACCTTGGTAACCGTCGAATTCGTTCGGTGGGTGAAATGGCTGAAAACCAGTTCCGGGTTGGCCTGGTGCGTGTAGAGCGTGCTGTACGTGAACGTTTGAGCATGGCTGAATCTGACGGCTTGATGCCGCAGGATCTGATCAATGCCAAGCCTGTTGCAGCTGCAGTCAAAGAGTTTTTCGGTTCCAGTCAGCTCTCACAGTTTATGGACCAGAACAATCCCCTGTCCGAAATTACGCACAAGCGACGTGTCTCGGCTTTGGGCCCGGGCGGTCTGACGCGTGAGCGTGCAGGCTTTGAGGTGCGGGACGTGCACCCGACGCATTATGGTCGAGTGTGTCCGATCGAAACGCCAGAGGGACCAAACATTGGTCTGATTAACTCTCTGGCAACCTATGCCCGAACCAACTCTTACGGCTTCCTTGAAAGTCCGTACCGTAAAGTTGTTGACGGACTGGTCACGGATGAAATTGCCTATCTTTCTGCGATTGAAGAAAGTGGCTACGTCATCGCACAGGCCAGTGCATTGATGGATGAGAACAAAAAACTGACTGAAGAGCTGGTTACGGTCCGTCACAAGAATGAGTTTACGGTGATGCCGCCCGAAAAAGTGAACTACATGGACGTGTCGCCACGTCAGGTAGTTTCTGTCGCAGCCTCATTGATTCCTTTCCTGGAGCACGATGATGCCAACCGTGCCTTGATGGGGTCAAACATGCAGCGTCAGGCCGTACCGACCTTGAAGGCAGAGAAGCCTCTGGTAGGTACCGGCATCGAGCGTATTGTGGCTCAGGATTCCGGTGTCTGTGTGGTTGCCAATCGCGGTGGTGTGATTGAGAGCGTGGACGCGGGCCGTATCGTTGTTCGTGCCAATGACGAAGAAACCGAGAAGGGTGAAGCGGGTGTAGATATCTACAACCTGACCAAATACGTGCGTTCTAACCAGAACACCTGTATCAATCAGCGCCCTCTGGTAAAACAGGGCGATACCGTCACACGTGGCGATGTTCTGGCTGACGGGCCATCTGTCGACATGGGTGAACTGGCTTTGGGTCAGAATATGCGTATCGCGTTTATGCCCTGGAACGGATACAACTTTGAGGATTCGATTCTTGTCTCCGAGCGGGTTGTACAGGAAGACCGTTTCACTACTATACATATTCAGGAACTGACCTGCGTAGCGCGAGATACCAAGCTGGGTAGCGAGGAAATCACAGCAGATATTCCAAACGTTGGTGAAAGCGCGCTGTCGAAACTGGATGAAAGCGGAATTGTATACATCGGTGCCGAAGTCGGTGCGGGTGATATTCTGGTTGGTAAAGTGACGCCTAAAGGTGAAACTCAATTGACGCCGGAAGAAAAACTTCTGCGGGCGATCTTTGGTGAGAAAGCCTCTGACGTGAAAGATACATCATTGCGCGTCTCAGCGGGTACCCGCGGAACCGTCATCGACGTACAGGTCTTCACGCGCGATGGCGTAGAAAAAGATCAGCGTGCACGAGATATTGAGCAGTCCCAGTTGGACGACTTCCGCAAGGATCTGCGTGACGAATATCGCATTGCGATGGGCGCTACGTACGAGCGTTTAAGTTCGGCTCTGAATGGTCAGAAAGTCGTTTCGGCACCTGGGTTGAAAAAAGGTGACGCGATCACTGAAGACTATCTGTCAGGCTTGAACTCGGATGACTGGTTTAAGATCCGCATGGCTGATGATGCGCTGAACGATATGCTTGAGAAAGCCGATGCGCAATTGGCGGAGCGTCGTAAAGAGCAGGATGAGCGTTTTGAAATCAAGAAACGCAAGCTGCAAACCGGAGATGATCTGGCGCCTGGTGTCCTTAAGATTGTCAAGGTTTATGTTGCGATCAAGCGTCGTATCCAGCCTGGCGACAAAATGGCTGGTCGTCACGGAAACAAAGGTGTTATCTCGGTCATTATGCCGGTCGAAGACATGCCTTACGACGAGCAGGGCAATCCTGTCGACATCGTCTTGAACCCGCTTGGTGTTCCTTCCCGTATGAACGTTGGTCAGGTGCTGGAAACGCATTTGGGTAACGCTGCTAAGGGACTGGGTCATCGCATTGATCGTATGCTGAAAGAGCAACGCGAGATTGCGGAGTTGAGAAAGCTGCTGGGCGACATCTACAACGGTGTTGGTGCCAAGAAGGAGCAGCTGGACGAATTCAGCGATGCCGAGATCCTCGAACTTGCGGATAACCTGCGTGGCGGTGTGCCTATGGCTACGCCTGCTTTTGATGGCGCCAAGGAAAGTGAAATCAAAGAACTGTTGCGTCTTGCCGGTTTTGACGACAGTGGCCAGATGCAGTTGTTTGACGGTCGCACGGGTGAAGCATTTGATCGTCCGGTCACCGTCGGCTACATGTACGTGCTGAAGCTGAACCACCTGATTGATGACAAGATGCACGCACGTTCCACCGGCTCCTACAGCCTGGTGACGCAGCAGCCGCTTGGTGGTAAGGCACAGTTCGGTGGACAGCGTTTCGGAGAGATGGAAGTGTGGGCGCTCGAAGCTTATGGCGCGGCCTATACGCTCCAGGAAATGTTGACTGTGAAGTCGGATGACGTCGCGGGCCGTACCAAAATGTATAAGAACATTGTGGATGGTGATCATCGCATGGAGCCAGGTATGCCAGAATCGTTCAACGTACTGGTCAAAGAAATTCGCTCGCTCGGTATCGATATAGAGCTGGAAACCGAATAACGGAAAGTGCAGTAATCGATATCAGGAAATACGCGGCAGCCGAAGCCGCTTAACAGCGCTTCGGCAAATAGATAACTCCTATTGGAGCAGGAACCGATGAAAGATTTATTAAACCTTCTAAAGAATCAGGAACAAAATCAGGAATTTGACTCGATCCGTATTGGTCTGTCATCGCCTGAAATGATCCGATCCTGGTCTTTCGGCGAAGTTAAAAAGCCGGAGACGATCAACTACCGTACTTTCAAGCCCGAGCGAGACGGCCTGTTTTGTGCAAAAATCTTTGGTCCTACCAAAGACTATGAATGCCTGTGTGGTAAATACAAACGCCTAAAGCATCGCGGTGTCATCTGTGAAAAATGTGGTGTTGAAGTGGCGCTGGCAAAAGTGCGTCGTGAGCGCATGGGGCACATCGAACTTGCCAGTCCCGTCGCACACATCTGGTTTCTGAAGTCTCTGCCATCCAGAATCGGTATGTTGCTCGATATGACACTGCGTGATATCGAACGCGTACTGTATTTTGAGTCGTACATGGTGATTGATCCGGGTATGAGCACGCTGGAGCGTGGTCAGTTGCTGAGTGATGAGCAATATTACGAAGCGCTGGAAGAATTT
The DNA here is from genome assembly GCA_006212115.1 of Thalassolituus sp. Classification (GTDB taxonomy): domain Bacteria; phylum Pseudomonadota; class Gammaproteobacteria; order Pseudomonadales; family Oceanobacteraceae; genus Thalassolituus. The sequence continues at coordinate 9,673 of PDUK01000053.1, forward strand.
GGTGACGAATTCGATGCCAAGATGGGTGCCGAAGCGATCCAGGCCCTGCTGGAAGATATTAGCCTCGAAGATGAGATCGAGCGTTTGCGTGAAGAAATTCCTGCGACCAACTCGGAAACCAAGATCAAGAAACTTTCCAAGCGATTGAAACTTCTGGAATCGTTCCATAGCTCGGGTAACAAACCAGAGTGGATGGTGCTGAAAGTGTTGCCGGTTCTTCCGCCTGATTTGCGACCACTGGTTCCATTGGATGGTGGGCGTTTCGCGACCTCCGATCTGAATGACCTGTATCGTCGCGTGATCAACCGGAATAACCGTCTTAAGCGATTGCTCGAGCTGAGTGCGCCAGACATTATCGTGCGTAACGAAAAGCGTATGCTGCAGGAATCTGTTGATGCACTGCTTGATAACGGCCGTCGTGGACGCGCCATTACGGGCTCCAACAAGCGTCCATTGAAATCTCTGGCAGACATGATCAAAGGTAAGCAGGGTCGTTTCCGACAAAACCTGCTGGGTAAGCGAGTGGATTACTCGGGCCGATCGGTTATCGTTGTTGGTCCAAGCTTGCGTCTTCACCAGTGTGGTCTTCCCAAGAAGATGGCGCTGGAACTGTTTAAGCCCTTTATCTTTTCCAAGCTGGAGTTACGTGGTTTGGCGACTACGATTAAAGCAGCCAAGAAAATGGTTGAGCGGGAAACAGCGGAAGTCTGGGATATTCTTGCGGAAGTTATCCGTGAGCACCCTGTACTTCTCAACCGTGCACCTACCTTGCACCGTTTGGGGATTCAGGCGTTTGAACCGGTCTTGATTGAAGGTAAGGCGATTCAGCTCCACCCACTGGTCTGTGCGGCATACAACGCTGACTTTGACGGAGACCAGATGGCTGTTCACGTCCCGCTGACGCTCGAAGCCCAGCTGGAAGCGCGTGCCCTGATGATGTCTACCAACAACATTCTTTCTCCTGCCAATGGTGAGCCGATTATCGTGCCATCGCAGGACGTTGTTCTTGGTCTTTACTACATGACGCGTGAGCGCATCAATGCCCAGGGCGAAGGTATGGCCTTTGCCGACGTCAAGGAAGTGCAGCGTGCCTATGGTGCCAAGCAAGTCCACCTGCAGGCTAAAGTGAAAGTACGTATCACCGAGTATGAAATTCAGGAAGACGGTTCCAAAACACCTAAAACAAGCCTGATGGATACCACCGTTGGTCGTGCCATGCTGTTTGATATCCTGCCAAAAGGTCTGCCCTTTGAATTGGTGAACAAGCCGATGGTCAAGAAGGCGATCTCGCGTCTGATCAATGCGGCCTATCGTGTCTGTGGATTGAAAGACAGTGTCATCTTTGCTGACCAGCTGATGTATCTGGGTTTCTCCCAGGCAACCTATTCCGGTTCTTCCATTGGTGTTAACGACTTTGTTATCCCGGATGAAAAAGAAGGGATTATCGAGGCCGCTACGGATGAAGTGAAAGAGATCGAGAGCCAGTTCGCTTCCGGTCTTTTGACGCATGGTGAGAAATACAACAAGGTGATCGATATCTGGTCACGTGCCAATGACAAAGTCGCAAAAGCGATGATGGATACGTTGGGTAAAGAGGAAGTGGTCGACCGGGATGGAAATACCGTTGAGCAGGATTCCTATAATTCAGTGTTCATGATGGCCGACTCCGGTGCCCGGGGTTCTGCAGCGCAGATTCGTCAGCTAGCCGGTATGCGTGGTCTGATGGCCAAGCCGGATGGATCGATTATTGAAACGCCTATCACAGCAAACTTCCGTGAAGGTCTGAACGTACTTCAGTACTTTATCTCGACGCACGGTGCCCGTAAGGGTCTTGCGGATACAGCACTGAAAACAGCAAACTCCGGTTACCTGACGCGCCGTCTCGTTGACGTGGCCCAGGATCTGGTAGTCACAGAAGAAGATTGTGGCACGGCCGAAGGCCTATTGATGACGCCTATGATCGAAGGGGGCGATGTTGTGGTGCCTCTGGGTGATCGTGTGCTTGGGCGAGTGACCGCCAAAGACGTTTTTGCACCGGGCGATACGGAAAATGTGGTATTGCCAATTGGCACTTTCCTGGACGAAGGCAAAGTGGCCGAGCTTGAGCAGGCAGGCGTGGACGAAGTTTGGGTTCGCTCCACGATCACTTGTGATACCCGTCATGGCGTATGTTCACAGTGCTATGGCCGTGATCTCGCAAGAGGGCATGTTGTCAATCGAGGTGAGGCAGTGGGTGTTATTGCAGCCCAGTCCATCGGTGAGCCAGGCACACAGTTGACGATGCGTACCTTCCACATCGGTGGTGCCGCTTCGCGATCTTCTGCCGTTGATAATATTCAGGTCAAGCATGGTGGTACGGTCAGACTGCATAACATGAAGTCGATCGAGCGCAAGGATGGCAACCTGGTTGTCGTCTCCCGTTCGTCTGCGCTTGCTATTGCTGATGAGCACGGTCGTGAGAGGGAGTGGTACAAGCTGCCCTATGGTGCGGTCTTGTCCGTGAAAGACGCTTCCAAGGTCGAAGCCGGTGAAGTTGTGGCGAAATGGGATCCACACACGCACCCGATCATTTCCGAGTCTGCCGGTAAGGCGCAACTGGTTGGTATGGAAGATGGTATTACCATTACCACTCAAACCGATGAGCTGACAGGTCTTTCCAGCATTGAAGTCATGGATCCGAAAGATCGTCCTTCTTCAGGCAAGGATATTCGTCCAATGGTTCAGCTGCTGGATGATAAGGGCAATGCGGTTAATTTGCCGGGTACAGAAACGCCTATCCAGGTCTTTTTGCCCGCGAATGCATTGTTGAGCCTGAAAAATGGCGAAAACATCGAAGCCGGTGATGTCATCGCGCGTATTCCTCAGGAATCTTCGAAAACTCGGGATATCACTGGTGGTCTCCCGCGGGTTGCCGATCTGTTCGAGGCGCGTAAGCCGAAAGAGCCGGCGATTCTGGCCGAAATTTCAGGTGTCGTCAGCTTCGGTAAGGAAACCAAAGGCAAGAAGCGCTTGGTGATAACACCGAAAGATGGCAGTGATCATTATGAAGCGCTGATTCCGAAGTATCGTCAGCTGAACGTGTTCGACGGTGAATCTGTAGAGAAGGGTGAGGTTATTTCAGATGGCCCATCCAATCCGCATGACATCCTGCGTCTTCTGGGTGTTATCGAATTGGCAAAATATATTACCAACGAAGTGCAGGACGTCTATCGTCTTCAGGGTGTTGTCATTAACGATAAGCACATTGAAGTTATCGTCAGACAGATGCTGCGCAAGGTTGAAGTGACCAATTCAGGTGATACCGAGCTGATTAAAGGTGATCAGGTTGAGTACGTCCATTACCTGGAAGAGAACGAAAGAGCAGACAAGGCAGACAAGATGCCTGCAACCTGTGAGCGACAGCTGCTCGGTATTACCAAAGCATCTCTTGCGACAGAGTCGTTTATTTCGGCGGCTTCGTTCCAGGAAACAACGCGCGTATTGACCGAGGGTGCGGTGACAGGCAAGCGGGACTATCTGCGTGGCCTGAAGGAAAACGTTGTTGTTGGTCGATTGATCCCTGCCGGAACAGGTCTGGCCTACCACAGTGAGCGTAAGCGTCGCCGTGAGGTCGAGTTTGAGGATGGCGGTCTTGGAGTGAGTGCAGAAGACGTTGTAGAAGCATTGAGTGCCGAGCTCAACAAGGATGCCGGTAAAGCGGGAGACGTCGATACGAGTGCCTTTGAGTGAACGGGTGTATAAAAATACACCAGTTTGCTTGACAGTATTGGGGGGCCTCATTAGACTTGCGCCCCTCAGTTTTATCGTGGCCGGATTTACGTGAAATCGGGCCACATTATTTTCATAAATAAGTTTGGAGTTTGCTTGCATGGCAACTATTAACCAGTTGGTACGTAAGCCTCGCAAACGTGTAGTTGAAAAGAGTGATGTACCCGCGTTGCAGGCTTGTCCTCAGCGTCGTGGTGTGTGTACTCGTGTTTATACGACAACCCCTAAAAAGCCTAACTCGGCTTTGCGTAAGGTGTGTCGTGTACGTTTGACTAACGGTTACGAGGTGACCTCATACATCGGTGGCGAAGGCCACAATTTGCAGGAGCACAGTGTCGTTTTGATTCGCGGCGGACGTGTAAAGGATTTGCCTGGTGTACGTTACCACACAGTTCGAGGAAGCCTGGATACTTCGGGTGTTGCGGACAGAAAACAAGGCCGTTCCAAGTATGGGGCGAAACGACCTAAGGGCTAGCCATTAGGTGTATAGGCTGCCAGAGTGTTGGCGGCATTTTATTTTGTTATTGAAGGATAAGAGTAAGGCCGAACCCTTGTGTTCGGACGAACCTGAAGACCTTTGATGTAGATAGAGGGCTTATCATGCCAAGAAGAAGAGTCGTCGCGAAACGCGAAATCCTTCCAGATCCAAAATTTGGAAGCCAGCAACTGGCCAAGTTCATCAACCACGTTATGGTGAGCGGTAAGAAAGCAGTTGCAGAAAAAATCGTATACGATGCGCTGGATGCAGTGCAGGCCAAAGGAAACGAAGAGCCGCTGGAGTTGTTCGACAAAGCGTTGGAAGCAATCCAGCCGATGGTCGAAGTTAAGTCCCGACGTGTGGGTGGTGCAACCTATCAGGTTCCCGTTGAAGTGCGTCCGGCACGTCAGGTGGCGCTCGCCATGCGTTGGTTGGTGGAGTACTCGCGTAAGCGTGGTGAAAAATCCATGGCGCTGCGCTTGGCAGGTGAAATTGTTGATGCCTGTGAAGGAAAAGGTGCTGCGGTGAAGAAGCGCGAAGACGTGCACCGTATGGCCGAGGCCAACAAGGCATTTTCTCACTACCGTTTCTAAGCATTCCTGCTTCAAAGCCCGCTTCCTGGCGGGCTTGTTTGATTTTCTGAGGATACTCAAGTGGCAAGAAAGACCCCTATCAGCCGTTACCGGAATATCGGTATCTGCGCGCATGTAGATGCAGGAAAAACAACGACGACTGAGCGCGTTCTGTTTTATACCGGCCTCTCTCATAAGATTGGGGAAGTCCACGATGGGGCTGCCACGATGGATTGGATGGAGCAAGAGCAGGAGCGTGGAATCACAATCACCTCTGCGGCGACCACCTGCTTCTGGTCTGGTATGCAACAGCAGTTTGACCAGCATCGCATCAACATTATAGATACCCCCGGACACGTTGACTTCACGATTGAAGTAGAGCGCTCATTGCGTGTTCTTGATGGTGCGGTGGTTGTGCTTTGCGGTTCCTCAGGCGTTCAGCCGCAAACCGAAACGGTTTGGCGGCAGGCCAACAAATATGAAGTTCCGCGCATGGTCTTTGTTAATAAGATGGACCGGGCGGGAGCCGATTTTCAAATGGTGATTGACCAGCTGAAGTCGAGGCTGGGCGCAATTCCGGTACCCTTGCAAATGACAATAGGTGCCGAAGAGAACTTTAAGGGCGTTGTTGATCTGGTCAAGATGAAAGCCATTCTCTGGAATGAGCAGGACCAGGGGATGACTTTCGACTACGCCGAGATTCCAGCCGAACTCGCTTCTGTTTGTGAAGAGATGCGAGAGCTGCTGGTCGAGTCAGCTGCGGAAGCGAATGATGAGCTGATGGAAAAATATCTCGAGGGCGGTGAACTCAGTGAAGATGAGATCAAGGCGGGTATCCGAGCCCGAACTCTGGCGAATGAAATTGTGCCGGTGCTGGGTGGGTCGGCATTCAAGAACAAGGGTGTGCAGGCTGTGCTCGATGCTGTCGTCGAATATTTGCCGTCGCCAACCGAAGTAAAAGCGATCGAAGGTGTGTTGGAGAACGGAGAGACTGATACACGTAGCGCAGACGATGACGCGCCGTTTTCGGCTCTGGCTTTCAAGATTGCGACCGACCCATTTGTCGGGACTCTGACCTTTTTCCGTGTTTATTCCGGAAAGCTGCAAACCGGCGACACTGTGTTCAATCCGGTGAAGGGAAAGAAAGAACGTATTGGGCGAATGGTTCAGATGCATTCAAACAATCGTGAAGAGATCAAAGAAGTTCTGGCGGGGGACATCGCTGCGGGGATCGGTTTAAAAGACGTCACGACAGGGGAGACGCTTTGCTCTCCGCTCAGCAAAATTACGCTGGAAAGAATGGAGTTCCCGGAGCCTGTGATATCGGTGGCGGTTGAGCCTCGTTCCACGGCAGATCAGGAAAAAATGGGGATTGCTCTGGGCAAGCTCGCTCAGGAAGACCCTTCTTTCCGGGTTAAAACCGATGAAGAAACCGGTCAGACCATTATCTCGGGCATGGGAGAGTTGCACCTTGATATCATCGTCGACCGGATGAAGCGAGAATTTAGTGTCGAGGCAAATATTGGTAAGCCTCAGGTCGCTTATAGAGAGGCTATCCGCAATACTTGCGAGATCGAAGGCAAGTTTGTTCGTCAGTCGGGTGGTCGAGGACAATATGGCCATGTCTGGGTTAAATTCGAACCGGCCGGTGATGGCGCTGAGGGGCTTGAATTCGTTAATGAGATCGTTGGTGGTGCGGTTCCCCGGGAATATATTCCTGCGGTAGAAAAAGGTATCGAAGAACAGATGCAAAATGGTGTTCTGGCCGGCTATCCCTTGCTCGGACTGAAAGCAACGCTGTATGACGGCTCATTTCATGACGTGGATTCAAACGAAATGGCGTTCAAGATTGCGGGCAGTATGGCTACCAAGAAGCTTTCAGAGCAAGGTGGTGCGGTGTTGCTGGAGCCTGTCATGAAAGTAGAAGTCGTGACTCCAGAAGAGAATATGGGTGATGTTGTTGGGGATCTGAATCGCCGACGTGGCTTGATTCAGGGCATGGATGACACTCCTGCCGGAAAAGTAGTGAACGCTGAAGTGCCGTTGTCCGAGATGTTTGGATATGCGACGGATTTGCGGTCGGCTACCCAGGGTCGAGCGACCTATACGATGGAGTTTCTGAAGTACGCCGAAGCGCCATCCAGTATTGCTGATGTGATTATAAACAGGCATTAAATTTTAACTTAAACCGTTTTATAAAAAAGGGGTGTAACCGTGGCAAAAGAAAAGTTTGAAAGAAGTAAGCCGCACGTTAACGTGGGAACCATAGGGCACGTTGACCACGGCAAAACAACATTGACAGCGGCGTT
>PDUK01000163.1 GCA_006212115.1 Thalassolituus sp.
CGATTGGATTGATTTCCAAGGTGGGTACCCCTGTCGCTGTCTTACGTATGAAAATGACGCGGCATTTTACAGGAAAGACGACGGGGTTTCATCATGCGCGAACAGGGATGGATTCGCCAATAACAAAAAGCGTTGATCGGCTCCTACCTGCCTGAATATACGAGACATTGTAGGAGCCGTTCAAACTGCGAAGCACGTTTAACGGCGAAGATTCCGCCGTCAGCAGAAAGCGCTGATCGGCTCCTACGGGGTATCGAGGTTAATCTTTACTACCGTTTAACGCCTCAAACTGCGCTTTCACGTAGTCAAGCGTGGTATTCAGGGTCTGGATGAGTGCATCGTTGTACAGGAACTGAGACTTCAACCGTGCTTCCTGGGCTTCCATGCGGGTGTTGAGCGCAGTCCGGTCTTCTTCAACGGTGTCGAGATCATCGTCTAGCGCAGCAAGTTTATTCGAGATCGTACCGTCAGAGCTGTCCAGAAAACTCAGTAACAGGTCTTTCAACTGGTCGCCGAAGCCACTGATGTATGTCACGCTACCACGCGCTCCGATGTCGCCACCGGTCACCTTGAGGCGCAGGCCAGAAGCATCATCAACGGCACCAGACGCATCCTTACCCTTCGCGCCATCGCCAATACCTCGTACAAAGCCAAAGATATTTGCCGCTTCATTGCTGACATCTTTGATCTCCACTGAGGAGCCAGCCCCTGTTGAGTTCGAGATAATGCCGAATTTGTTATACGCAAAAGAGCCGGTATCGTCGGTGTATTCCACCTTTACGGAAATATTCTCAGCCTGGAACTCTGACGTACCGTTAATCGCCTGCTGTAGCGCAGATGCCAGCGCAGAACCGCTGACATACGTCGCCGGGTAGCTGAGTGACACATCCGCCTCGACCCCATCGACCGCAATCTTAAAGGTACTGTTGTTCGCATCGAGAACGATGGGCGTATCAAAGCCCGCAGATTCCGACCCAATGTAATATCCCGGAGAAGCTTTGGTATTGCCATCGACCGCACGTAAAAACTGACCATTACCCGATGCCTCAACACCGTTAATCTTGCCAGCGACGTCTTTCCCTGTAGGGATAGACTGACTGTAAACGCTCACATCCTGAAGACCCAGAAAAGCAATCGCATCCGCATCGAGTTCAGAGAAACCGACGGTACTACCCTCCCCCCCGATCTGAATATTGAATGAGCCAAGATCAGCCTCGGCATCGTAGTTATACGTCACAGCAGAGTTGAGATCCGTACCGTAAGTCCGGACTGTACCAAGACCAAAACCATCGTAGCCATTTGTCTGGGTCTCGGCGAGCATACCAAATGCCAATGTCGCACCTAAGCCCACATTGCTGACTTCAATGCTCGCACCAGAGCCCTTGGTCGATGCCGTTATCACGCCATTTTTAGTCAGCGTTTCAAAAAATAATTCACCACTGTCATTCACACTGGCAACGATATCCCCAGCCTGAAATTCGCCACTGGCGACCAGGGCTTCATCTAACGCCGTCTGAATAACCGAGAGATTGGATTGCGCATCATTACTACCCTGAGTGCCATCACCATCCACATCAACATTAATGGCAACCCCGGCGACTGTCAGAGTGAAAGCAGCATTCTGACCAAGTGCTGAAAAATCATAACCCGCAGAAATATCATTCAGCTCTGAGGTTCTGGCACCACGACCATCACTGATAACCTCAATATATTCGCTACGCCCCGAAGCAACAGTACTGAGCTTCAGACCATTTCCTTCCAGAGCAGCTGTCACCACACCGGCACCGTAAGCGGCATCCAGTGCAGTCTGAATATCAGTGATATTGTCACCCGAGTTCGTATTAACCAGAATATCCTGCTCAACGCCCGATACATTAAGACGGAAGCCTGCATTACTGGTAGAGAAATCTATATTGGTACTGATATCACGGGTACCCGTAGCGGTTTCTGCGCCACTAACAACACCCGCGAAATTCGGGTCGGAGTTCAATGTTGCATCGATCTGATTCTGAATCTCTGTCGCCAAAGCATCGCCTGTCAGATATGTACCCGCAGATACAGTGACGAAGTTTGATGATTCAATACCATCAACCTGGACTTTGAAATTGACCGGCGAATTAAATGTTAACCCCGGGTCTTTGCCGTTCGTTTTAACACCTTGTGTAGCGTCCAGCCCAAGTGTGGTGTCGCTAGCTGACGCTCCTACTGACGTAATCTCAATAGAACGCGCCGCACCAGTCACTGCAGTTTCAAACTGCAGATATCCACTGTCATTAAATGACGCGATCACCTGACCATTCAACGCGGTGGCATCAATTGCTGTCTGAATCGCCTGCAAGGTATCTTTGCGATCACCAAAGGTACCATCGCCATTAAGATCCTGCCCCTGTGCATTCAGGTTAACGGTAACAGCGACCGGCCCTGCACCATCAACATCAAGCGAAAAAGTAGCGTTAGAGCTCTGAAAGTTAATGCCGGTACCGGCATCAACGCTGGTCCGGCCAATATCTGTTTTTGCACCACGGCCAGCAAACGCCTCGGCATTAAGCGTGGTCAGCTGAGCACCTTCGTAAGTCCCACTTCCAAGTGCACTGAAGCCCAGAGTGTTTGCCGTGTTACCGCTCGCAGATTTAATGTAAACCTGCGATTCTGAACCGTATTTATTCGATGTAATTGAAAAATTATTCTCGCCAGCGTTGTAATCGACCGAGACCGAATAGCCATACTGCACCAGCGTCTCATCACTGTTAATCTGAAGAGCTATCTGGTTGGCGAGATCATCACCAGTAGCATAATCCCCCTCATCCAAAGTAATCGCAGCATCCTGACCATTTACGTTGATTGTGAAGCTGTTGTTACTACTATCAATCGTCACCGGCGAAGAAAAATCAAGAGCCGCAACAGAGGCAGACGTATATTATTTTGCCTGAGTTGCAAGCTGAGTAATTTCTACGTCATAAGTGCCAGGTTTAGTATTAATCGAATCATTCACATAGGTGATCTGACTGTCTGAGGTAATACCCGACTTAGCAAGAATGCCCACAATCGAAGAGCGTTCTTCGTTAATCGCCTTTCGGAAAACCGACGTATCAAACTCAAGAAGAAAGTCACTGTTACGATTAGTGTTTACCCCCAGCTCAGTCAGAGAGCGAAACTTGCCACTAAGACCCGCAATAGGTTCAGAAATCAAAGAACGTACCTGGCTCTGAATACTACGAATAGTAGAGTCACCAAGTAGTAGGCCAGCTTGCTGATTATCTGCATCGTAAGACGACAGTTCATCGACGAATTGCTTAAGCTCGTTATACGAATCTACAAACTTCTGAATATTTTCCGTCAGGGTTTCGGTATCTGGCTCAACGTTAATCGTTACCTGAGTACCAACATCGGCGCTCTTCAGATTCAGCGTCACACCTTTAATCACCTCAGTCACGGCATTGCTGTCACGGGTAATGGTTAAGCCGTTAACGCTGATCTGAGAGTCTTCGCCCTTACTGGTCTGCTCGAGATTACCGCTGCCATTCTGCGCTTCGTTAAATGCCAGAGCAGCAAGGCCATTCGTCAACAGATTGCCACCCGCATCCCGCGCTTCAATACGCATCGCGTTATCCGCGCCCGTGTCAGACGATGTCATCAACAGACGATAACCCGTGCCATCGTTAATGATCGATGCCGTTACACCCATGTCCGCGTTGTTAATCGCGTCACGGATACCACTTAACGTGCGGTTCGACTCATCAATAGTGATGGTTTTCTGAGGGCGATCAGTATTCACCGTCTGCCCTGTGATATCGCCATTACCATCATACGTATTGGTGCCAAAACTGAATGTCAGCTCACCCGTACCAATGATTTCATCGAAGCTATTAAAAGTACCAGTAGCAAGCGAGTGAGACTTTGCAGTATTCAGAACTTCTACGTTATATGTACCGGGGTCGGCAAGCGTAGAAGTCTCAACGGTAAGAAGATCTTCATTCGATGATGTCGCTACCGTAGCTCCTGCAGCGCTTGGGCTGGCAAGACTGTTCACCGCCGACTGCATAGTCGACATCAGTGACTTAATCTCACCATAGGCTGTGATCTTTGCCTCAATCAGCTCCTGGCGATTATCAAGGCGCAGTTCACTGACCTCTTTCTCCGCCGTGATGATCTGATCAACGAGATCTGTCGTCAGCACACCTGAGCCCAGTCCCAAAGATTCAATAGATGCCATAAACCCTTCTCGCTGCGCCAGGGCAGCCAATAAGAACCACTGATATCAGCAGCTCACAACTTCAGCTAAAACTACAGCCATAAAAAAACCCACACTTACCTTATCGGCCAGTGCGGGGTTTTCTGGATAACGATTTACTGAATCGTTACTTTACACTTGTGCACTGAACAACAAAGATGGCTCTTCATCATTCAATTTCTGCGCCAGTTCCAGAGCCAGCTCACTTGGGATCTGACGAATCAGTTCCGCCGAAGCTTTATCATAGACGCTGATAATGGTTCTGCCGCTGTTTTCGTCCAGTTTGAAATCCAGAGTCCGTTCGGTCTGCTGTACATACTCGTTAATACGAGATACCGCTTCACGAACTTTTTCTGAGCTAACCTCCGCTGGTGCTTCGGTTAACTGCGGCAAAACTTTGCCGCTGGTCTCATTGGCCTTCACTTTGGCAGACTGACCCTGGGTGATGCTGACACTAGAGGCAGCAGTCGCTACCTTGTCCATCATGTTAGTTCTCAGCTCGTTCATAACTCACCTCTATGGTATCTGAGTCAGTAAAAGTGGGCTGGCTAACCAGCCCATCTTACCGCTTACCTTAACCCAGCAGAGACAGAACCTGCTGACCAGCAGCGTTCGCCTGAGCCAGAACCGAGATACCCGCCTGCTGCAGAACCTGAGTACGTGACAGTTCCGCAGTTTCAGCTGCAAAGTCAGCATCCTGGATTCGCGAGTTCGCAGCATTCAGGTTTTCAGAAGTCACCTGCAGGTTGCTCACCGTTGACTCCATACGGTTCTGAATCGCACCGAGGTCAGCTCGCTGGCTGGCCACCTGGCCAATCGCATTATCAATCGCGGTCAGTGCTTTGGTAGCGCCCTCGAAGGTAGAGATATCAATGTCAGAAAGTGCCTGACCATCTTCACCACCACC
>PDUK01000164.1 GCA_006212115.1 Thalassolituus sp.
TCCAGGAGATCAGACAGTTCTCACCACTGCGGTCAGATACTGCCCAGTAGGCCTTCTTACCCAGACCTTCCAGAATGGTGTACTCGAACGTTTCACGGTCAACGATCGCCGCGTAATCATCCATGGTGCCAGCAACACAAAGAGCCGAATCATCTGCACTCATTGCAAGACCGTGGTGCGCAGAATCATTCACGTAGTAAACCTTAGGCAGGTAAGGAACCATTTTTGGCAGTTCAGCCAGACGCGTGATGGTTTCAGTCTCCATGTCGAACTCAACCAGGCCGTGCAGGAACGACAGCTGGAAGTAGAAGAAGCGGTAGTCGCTGGTGTGCGCCATCGGACGAATAGACGGGCTCAGATCACCGAGACCGGCCTCTTCCAGTTTTGCCTTAATATCGATGTCTTTGACGATCTCGCCAGCTTCTGTGTCGTAAACAATAAACTTCCGTTCACCGCGAGTCGTGTCACGAAGTACCTTGCCGTCGAAAGGCATAAATACAAAACCGATACTTGAATGGTAGATGTACTTACCGTCGTTAGAGTAAAGGTTTTCGTGCGGTGAATTACCGGTTGGGAACCGCCCTTCCTCCTCACCTGTGTAAACATTCAGCAGGTGAACAACACTGCCGGTCGATGCCGATACCGCGACCTGAGTACCGTCCGGAGACAGCGCCATGTGGTCAGAGCGTACGCCATCCACTTCGAAGCGCCAGACGACCTCACCATTGTCCAGATCCAGAGCGACGACATCAGCAAAGCTTGGGCGGGAAACAATCAGTAGCTCACCGTCATTAGTGCTGTACATGTCATCAACGTACTGATCATTGCCTTCACCAATCAGCTGGCGAATACCGAGAAAGACAGTGTAACGCCAGAAATCTGCTTTGATTTCTTCCATGCGCTCTTCGTAATCAGGGATACCATTAACGCGGCCAAGAATTTCGTAGTTATCGCCGTTAATCACGTCGATAGTGCCGTCCCAGTTATTGCCGACGAAAATTGCCGGGCGAAGCCCGTCGGAATAATCCGGCTGCTCAACGATCACCTCCTCTTCTTCCACCGGAGGCGAAGGGAAAAGCCAGTCGAACCAACCAGCCGATGCGGGTGCAGAGAATACGGCCGCCGCTGACGTAAACGCCAGTGTCAGGCCTGTTTTGCGGAAGTTCATAGTAACCCCAGAGATTTCTAATTATTTTTATAGTGTGAGTAATACACAGCTCGATAATGCTACTGGCCCGAAAGCCATGCCATCAACCTATTGGCCAGATAAGCCATAGGGCAAGGTGACTCTGGCGTGAATAGAGGTGTTTCGGGATAAACCGCACACCTGTTACCCCTCACCTCAGATATTGCCCCGATTTCGAGCAGCCGCACCACAAGTTTACATAGACAGCTATAAGAACTGTTTTGGGGCCTAAATACATTTCCAGCCTTTGGTTTATTTCTGCTTTAACTCCCTGCACACAAGCGATTGAAAAATAGCGTTTTTTTAATTTTATATTTCCGGAAATTTAAAATTTAGCCCACTAAACAGTTAAAAAACTGGCCTGCACGTTGCAATACACAATTTATGGCACGGAGAAAAAGCAGCCAATAATCCGCTGACAGAGTAGAGACTGCTCTCTCATGACAGGCAGGAGACGTTATGTCTGACGACTGGCAAGAGACATTAAGCTTCGCGAAGAACATTCGCCGCGAACTGCATCAGCGCCCAGAGCTAAGCTGGGAAGAGCATGCGACGGCTGAGAAAATCCGCGCGCTCCTCACTGACCTTGGAATACGCTGGAAGGCCTGCGCATCGACGGGCACGGTCGCAGTACTGAATGAGCATGGCTCAACGCCTGCCATCGCATTACGGGCGGATATAGATGCTCTGCCTATTAACGAGGCGACTGACGCCGACTGGAGCTCTGCAAATGCAGGCTGCATGCACGCCTGCGGTCACGACGGCCATACCGCTGTACTGTTGGCCACCGCACGCTGGTTAAAACTGCATGAGAGCGAACTATCCCGTCAGGTTATCCTGTTATTTCAGCCCGCTGAAGAAGGCGGTCATGGTGCCCGTGAAATGATCCGCGAAGGCGCACTCGAAGGCGTCAGCGAAGTCTATGGTTGGCATAACTGGCCAGCGCTCCCCTACGGAACCATGGCCTGCCCTGATGAACTGGTTATGTGCGGTAACGGTACATTCGATATCCAGTTGTCGGGCAAAGGTGGGCATGCCAGTCAGCCAGAAGCCTGCACCGACGTTGTACTGGCAGGTTCAGCAATTGTTGTGGCTCTGCAACAGGTAGTCAGCCGCCGCATACCGCCCCAGGCCAATGCTGTCGTCAGCGTTACTCAGTTTAATGCAGGTAGCGCCCCCACTGTCCTCGCCGACAGCGCAAGCATCGCAGGCAGCATACGGGTACCTGACGAAGCAACCCGTGAACTGGTCAATCAAGCCATCACCACGACCGCTGAAAATACGGCGGTAGCGTATGGTGTTGAGTGTCAGGTAACACATCACGGCCGCTACCAGGCAACCATTAATCACCCTGCACAGGCACAGGCTGCAAGGGCCGCCTGGACTGAGCTTTATGGGGACAAAGCCCTTGAGCATGGCCGGCCGATGCCGGTCATGGCGTCAGAAGATTTCAGTTACTACTTACGGAAAATTCCCGGTGCATTCGCACTGATCGGAAGCGATGACGGACGCCGTAATCCGCATCCATGTCACAGCCCACACTACGACTTCAACGATCGACTAATTGAAGATGTCTGTCGTTGGTTCTGTCGTTTAACCGGGATGCGTACTCCCCCCTGAGACCTGATCCACTCCGAAAAAATACCTATTAACGAGAGGATCAGACTCATGACTATTTTTGAGCAGCGCGAATCAAATGTGCGCGGCTACAGCCGCGTTTACCCTGTTAC
>PDUK01000165.1 GCA_006212115.1 Thalassolituus sp.
TTGCCGCACGTGAATTCGTCTATCTGAAGAAAATGAGCCTGTCGCCAAGCTATATGCGTGGCGGCATCGATGTGGTACTTGCCCGCGACCTGTATCCGTCAAAGCTTGAAGGCGATGAGCCCGAGCCGCTGGAGTTGGTCGAGTGGAAGCTCAAAGATCTGACTGAACTCTATGGTCGCGATGATTTTAACGAAGGTCGGGCCATTGGCGCGCTGGCGGTGGCCGTTGAATATCTGGCTGGTCGGTTTGAGGGAACGCCTCTCTGATAGAAACTGGAGAGTCTCTGATGTCGAGCAGCGAAGAAGAGAAACTCCGGTTGGAGCATGAAGCAGCCAGGCTCTTTATGCGGGCTTACGAGAAAGAGACCGGCCATAAAATACGGCATTTGTGGCATAACTTGCCGACGAAGCCCGATGTTTCTTGTTTGCTGGAAGGCAAAAAACTCGATATTGAAGTGGCTCATTTATACGGCAGCGAGGCCGAGGCTATGAAGATCCTGGGTCGGTCGCTGAGCGCTGAAACACAGTCGGCGCTGTCGGAGCAGCAACTCGAGCAGAACACAGATCAGCGTCTGGTCTGTGCGCTGAACCGGATATTGCGTCAGAAAGCTCAGAAAACCTATCAAAGTCAGCGCGCCTGGCTACTTGTCCGCAACGCACACCCGCAATGGAACGCGCGCAAGATCAGGCAATTCATCAATAAGATTCAGGTGCCCGTATCTCACCCGTTTGAGCAGATCTGGATACTTGGCGACATGCGCGGTAAGTCCGGTATCCTCCGGCTGGCCTGAACAGACTATCCCGCGCGCTGCGTATAGAGACTGTGCTACTGTGCAGCTGGTCATTCTTTTCAGTTACTCATCACTTTTTGGGGTTTTATGAGCGTCGAAGGCGCAGTGCTTACCAGTGGCTCTGTAGGTCGTCATCTGTATAACCAGACTTTGCCAATGGTGGTCGGCATTCTGGCGCTGATGTCAGTCGGGCTGCTGGATGCTTATTTCATCGGTAACCTGGGTAAAGACCCTCTGACGGCCGTTAGTTTTATTTTTCCGGTGGTGTTTGCTCTGTCATCGCTTGGGGTCGGTGTTATTGCTGCGATTGCGTCAGTCGTTTCGCGGGCGTTGGGGTCGGGGCAGAAGCACAAGGCTCAGAGTCTGGTGGCTTTAGGGATTGTGGCTGCGGGTATCTTTGGCATTGTCATTACGGTGCTCCTGTTGCTCTTCAAACGCCCATTGTTTGAAGTCATGAATGCTTCTCCAGACCTGTTGCCATTAATCGACTCCTATATGACCCCCTTTGCGTTCGGCTTCCCCATGCTGCTGATCAATATGGGTGGCAATGGCGCTTTGCGTGCTCAGGGCATGGCGGGGAAGGCCTCTTTGATTTTGATGATGATGGCCCTGGTTAACCTGATACTCGACCCAATCCTGATCGCTGGTGTTGGCAGTTTCGAAGGCTTCGGCATCAAGGGCGCAGCCTATGCCACCGTGGCGGGCTGGACACTGGCGTCGATTCTGGCACTGGTGCTGATTGCGAAAAGCCCGGTCGGCCTGAATTTTACCCGCCTGAAAGAGGCGCATCCGGGTGAGGATATTCGTGCTCTGCTGCGGGTGGGGGCTCCAGCGGCGATATCTAATTCAGTAAACCCCGTTGGCTTATCCATTATGACGGCGTTACTGGCGAAGTACGGGGATGCCGCAGTTGCGGGATTTGGTGCAGGCGGTCGTTTGCAGGCACTTGCCGTTGTGCCTTTGTTGGCGCTCTCTAGTTCGATTGGTGGAATCGTAGGACAGAATTGGGGCGCGGGGTACGGCGATCGTGCCCGACGGGCCCTGTGGATGGCCATTGGGTTTTGTGTCATCTATAGCCTGACCGCTGGGGCTTTGTTGGTGACCTGGCGTGAGTCGTTGGCCAGTATTTTTACTGACAGCCCTGAGGTGATTAATGCATTGTCGACGTACCTGATTATCTCGGTCTGGGGATATGCAGGCTTCGGTGCGCTGATTGTTGTGAACGGAGCATTTAATGCCATCGACCGTGCCTACTGGGCGCTGGGACAATCCCTTATTCGGGTCGTTCTTATTATGGTGCCGGTGGCGTTAGGGTTGAGTATGGTGCTGGAATCGCGATCAATTTACGCCGCAGAGCTGATTGCTAATCTGGTCGGTGGAGTGATCGCTGTCGTATTGGGGCGGGCGTTGTTGGATGATCGTTGGTTAAGAAAATAGCATCTGCCAATTGTTAGTTATTCGTGCTTCGTCATGAGTCAGCTCGCGAAAATGCCCGCATTCCAGAGTGCCATCAAGTTCAATATTGCCGACACGAACCCGGTGTAATTTTGAAACCGGGTTCCGAAAGCGCCCGAACATACGTTTAATCTGATGGTATTTTCCTTCAGTCAGTGTTACTCGGCCGGTGTTTGGAGTTAATCGTTCAAGCACTGCCGGTTTTGTGGTGATGTCCTCAAACGGGAAATAAATTCCTTCTTCAAAGGCCGCAATGCATTCATCGCTGATCGGATTTTCCAGCGTCACTTCATATACCTTAGCGACTTTTTTATCCGGGGCCATTAAAGCTTGTGACCATTCGCTGTCGTTGGTCAGTAGCAGAAGGCCCGATGAATTCAGATCCAGCCGTCCGGCGATATGCAGATCATTGAGCTCTGATTCAGGAAATCCGCCATCGCGCAGCACATCAATTACAGTGCGGTGAGTATCGTCTTTGGTGGCGCTGACGACTCTGACAGGTTTGTTCAGAAGAACATAGCGTCGGGTGCGGTTCTGTAGCCGTACGCCATCAAACATCACCCGCGAGAATGAATCCAGTGGCTGACTGATGTCCTGAGCAATCACGTCATCCACCCGGATGCGCTGCTGTGCCAATAGCTGGCGTACCTGTCCTT
>PDUK01000166.1 GCA_006212115.1 Thalassolituus sp.
ACATCATCCACCTCGTGCTGGCGAAGCTGCCGGATGCACCGGCTGGCCCTAAAGGTATTTCTCTGTTCCTGGTACCTAAGTTCCTGGTGAACGAAGACGGTTCTCTGGGTGAGCGTAATGCTGCTTCCTGTGGTTCTATCGAACACAAGATGGGTATCAAAGGTTCTGCGACCTGTGTGATGAACTACGACGGTGCTAAAGGCTGGCTCGTAGGTGAAGAGAACAAAGGTCTGGCGTGTATGTTCACTATGATGAACTACGAGCGTCTGGGTGTGGGTATCCAGGGGCTGGGCGTAGCCGAGAACTCTTACCAGAACGCCGTTGCTTACGCGCGTGACCGTATCCAGAGCCGTGCGCCGACCGGTGCGGTAGCGAAAGACAAAGCGGCTGACCCGATCATCGTACACCCTGACGTACGTCGTATGCTGATGACCATGCGTGCCTTCAACGAAGGTGGTCGTGCGTTCTCAACCTACGTGGCGTCATTCCTCGATACGTCTAAGTACAGCGATGATGCAGAGCAGGCGAAACACGCTGAGCAGATGGTGGCACTGCTGACACCAGTCACTAAAGCCTTCATGACCGACGTTGCTCTCGAGAGCGCCATTGCGGGTCAGCAGGTATTTGGTGGTCACGGCTTTATCCGTGAGTGGGGCCAGGAGCAGCACGTACGTGACCTGCGTATCACCCAGATCTACGAAGGCACTAACGGTATTCAGGCACTTGACCTGATGGGCCGTAAGATCGTTGGTACTAACGGTTCTCTGTTCAAGCTGTTTGAGCAGGATGTTAACGATTTTGTTGCGGCCCAGGCGGGTAACGAGGCGGCAGCTGAGTTTATCGAGCCTCTGAAAGCAGCGATGGAAAACCTGGCTGATCTGACTCAGTGGGTGATCGATCAGGCCCAGAGCAACCCGAACGAAATCGGTGCGGCGTCTGTTGAATATCTGCACACCTTCGGTTACGCCGCTTATGCCTATATGTGGGCGAAGATGGCTGTGATTGCTCTGCCTAAGCAGGACGACAGCTTCTATAAGGCGAAAGTTGAAACTGCACGTTTCTACGTTAAGCGCCTGCTGCCTCGTTACATTGGTCTGACAGCAACCGTTAAGGGTGGTTCTGAATCACTCTATGGTCTGACTGACGAGATGTTCGAAACAGCCTGATTCACTTTCTGAGTGAATAACTCAAGCCGCCTTCGGGCGGCTTTTGTGTTTTTTGGCTGTTTGCGACCTATTGGTACGTTCAGACCATTCTTTGTTGTGTTATGTTCATGTACACTTACGCCAATTTGTATATTTACACACGACAGGAAGACACTGTGGCTGCTGCTAAAGAACTGGATAAACGCGTAGAGCGTTCCCGCCGTTTGCTAGTGAATACGCTGCTGGAGCTGATGGCTGAGCAGCCTTATTCAAAAATTTCTGTAGCGAACATCTGCGAACACAGCGGCGTTGCCCGCCCGACTTTCTATCTGCACTTCCGCTCTAAGGATGATCTGCTGCGCTATTACATCGAGCAGATGTTCCTGGAGTTTGCGGAGCAGATTGACCCGATTCTGACACGTTCGCCGAACGTTGATCCTGAGATCGCGGTGCTGATGTTCCGTCAGTGGCAGATTCACGCCGACGTCGCCCGTCTGCTGGTGGCAGAGGATGTTGAGGCGATTCTGCTGAACGAATTCAAGACCTATGTCGGCCGCACGATTGAGCGTTATATCGAGGCGCATAAGCTGCGTATCAGCGGCAACAGCCGTATCCATTACGTGATCGATTATCTTGCCGGGGCGTCGTTTGCGGTGATTGTGCGCTGGATCAGGGAAGACTTCACTGAGTCTCCGGAAGAACTGGCGGGACTCTATGCCGACCTGTCCCGTCCGGGGCTGCTGCAGGTGCTTCTCAGCGGCAAACTGTAAGAGTCAGGTACAAAAAAAGGGGCCGTCAGGCCCCTTTTTCGTTTGGTTGGTCAATGTATCCTGCGCTTGCTGTCGATGCGCTTGTTATGAATCTTGCCGATTTTGCGCTGGGCCTTTTCAAAGGCGTCACGCAGAGCTACGTACATGTTTTCGTGCTCAATCTTGTCGTGATGATCATGTGTGATGGCCACGGTCTCACCCGGAAGGCCAACCTCAAGGGATATATGAGCAATGTTCCCCTTGTGACTGTGATTGTGAGGTAAGCCAACAACTGCACGAATGCCCGTGATCTCCTCATAGCGGGAAGTCAGTTTCTCTGCCTTCTCGCGGATCTGAAATTCGATGGCGTCTGAGTGTTCGATATCACGGAAAGAGATTTCCAAACCTTTCATAGCTACTCCTTATTTCAGTGCCTGACTGAGAGGCTCCGTTGCCCCTCACTTCTCAGGATGGACTATTCACGTTACTCCTGCCATGTCACAGGTCAACGATTTTCACGTGCGGTAATGTAAGTGACCGTCAATTTTCACAACTCTGTCACATATGTCAGGGCGGGGTGTATCGGCTTGATTTGTGCGCATGCTATGGGGCATGGGCCGTGCTTGTGGTAGCCTGAGAACTGGCCTGAATGAGGTGGGTATGCGGGTATACGATGTCCCTGTGGTGTTTTTCGATCTGGATGATTCGCTGATCAACAAGGATGCGAACAGCCTCTGGATCCGTTGGCGTTTCCGCCAGGACCGCTGGGCGATGGTTGAAGCAACACTGGCGATGCTGTCGTTATACCGGGCGTACAAAAAAGGCAAAGTTACTCACTGGCGACTTTCTAATTATTACCGGACACGTACGGATGTCGTTGGCTGACTATGAAATGTCAGTTCAGCGCTTTTTTGATGAGCGCGGACAGTTGCACATTTATCCGCAGGCGGCCTCACTCCTGTTTGCTTATCAGCGGCAGGGGACGCGCATTGTCATGATTACCGGCGCCGATGAAGTGGTGGCGAAGGCGTATGGCCGGGCGCTTGGGATTAATGACGTCATCAGCAATCGGTTGAAGCTGGAAGGTCAGCGCATCAAAGGGCTGGAAGAACCGCTCTGCTACGGTCCGGGCAAAGTCGCGCTGGCGGGCAATTATCTTACCGGGCTTAATCTGACTCTGGCGGAGACCGCGTTTTACAGCGACAGTCACGCCGACCTGCCCCTACTTGAAGCGGTTGGCTGCCCGGTTGTTCTTAATCCTAATCCGCAGTTAAGAGCAGCGGCAGGGGTCAGAAACTGGCCCGTACTCGACTGGCGACACGACGCAACCCCCGCAGATTAGCGCTCCGACTTGCCGCTCTTCGTGCATCCCGTTATAGTCTCTACAGATTCACCTTTCTTCCATGGAGCCAAGCGGTGTTTTTCCAATATAACCGCCCCCTGCAGCAGGGTCAGCATCTGACCCGTCGATGGTGTTAAGCGACAGACTCTGATTCGCCATCTGGTACTATTGCGCTTAACAATCTGAAGGTTTCTTATGACTCCGCAAGAATTTGCTGCTCTCGCAGAGCAGGGTTACAACCGTATTCCGGTTGCCCGTCAGGTCCTCGCTGACCTGGATACTCCGTTATCAACGTATCTTAAACTGGCCGACCAGCCTTTTACCTACCTGTTTGAATCCGTGCATGGGGGTGAAAAGTGGGGCCGCTATTCCATGATTGGCCTGCCGGCACGCGAAGTGCTATCGGTGAGCGGGGATCAGGTGACCCTGACCCGTGATGGCCATGTGATCTCTCAGGAGACGGTTGCCGATCCACTGGAATATATCGAACATTTTCAGTCGCGCTTTAAGGTGCCTGAACTGGACGGTTTGCCAAAGTTTGATGGTGGCCTGGTGGGCTATTTTGGCTATGACACCATCCGCTATATCGAGCCACGCCTGAAGCAGAGTTGCCCACCCGATGAGCTTGGCACACCCGACATCCTGTTGATGGTCTCTGAAGAAGTGGTGGTGTTCGATAACCTCAGCGGTAAGCTGCACCTCATTGTTATGGCCGATCCATCACAGGACAGCGCACTGAGTAACGCAGAGGCCCGCCTGGATGAGCTGCGCGAACAGCTTCGGGCACCCTATCAGGGGGAAGTCGGGAAGCTGCGCGAGGCTAAAACCATTCATGAAGAAGACTTCCGCTCCTGTTTCGGTGAGCAGGAATTTATGAATGCGGTGGAACAGATCAAAGAGTACGTGCTCTCCGGCGATATTATGCAGTGCGTCATTTCTCAACGTATGCAGGTGCCTTATGACGGCAATCCTGTCGATGTTTACCGGGCACTGCGCACTCTCAACCCGTCCCCTTACATGTACTGCCTGAATCTGGGCGACTTTCATGTGGTGGGTTCGTCGCCTGAAATTCTGGCGCGGCTTGAGGATGGTGAAGTGACGGTGCGTCCGATTGCCGGCACCCGTTACCGTGGCCAGACGCCGGAAGAAGACAAAGCTCTGGAAGAAGAGCTGCTGTCAGATCCGAAAGAAATCGCGGAACATCTGATGCTGATTGATCTGGGCCGCAACGATGTTGGCCGTATCTCTGAAACGGGCCAGGTTCAGGTAACAGATCAGATGGTTGTCGAAAGATACAGCCATGTGATGCACATCGTCTCGAATGTCACCGGTAAGGTGAAAGAAGAGATTACGGCGATGGACGTACTGCGGGCCGTTCACCCGGCGGGCACCCTGAGTGGTGCGCCTAAAATCCGGGCGATGGAAATTATTGATGAATTCGAATCAACCAAGCGCGGCGTCTATGGCGGTGCGGTGGGTTATCTGAGCTGGAACGGCAATATGGATACCGCGATAGCGATCCGAACCGCTGTTATTAAAGATGGTGTTCTGAATATTCAGGCGGGTGCCGGCGTTGTTGCTGACTCGGTTCCGCGTCTTGAGTGGAAAGAAACCATGAACAAAGGCCGTGCAATGTTCCGTGCAGTCGCAATGGCGGCCGCAGGTCTGGACCAGTAAGGATAACCGCTATGTTAGTGATGATTGATAACTACGATTCGTTTACCTACAACGTTGTCCAGTATCTCACTGAGCTGGGCGCGGACGTCAGAGTATTCCGGAACGACGAAATTACGATTGAAGAAATTGAAGCCCTGAACCCAGAGCGTCTGGTGATTTCTCCCGGCCCCTGTACTCCGAACGAGGCAGGGATCTCCATGGCAGCCATTGAGCATTTTGCTGGCCGAATCCCTGTGCTGGGCATCTGTCTCGGTCATCAGAGTCTTGGACAGGTTTACGGTGGCAGTATTGTTCGGGCCGGTCAGGTGATGCACGGTAAAACATCTGACATTCACCATGCGGGCGTCGGAGTGTTTGCTGGGTTGCCGAATCCATATAAGGCAACGCGTTACCACTCACTGGTCATTGATAAGCACAATCTGCCAGAGTGTCTCGAAGTCACTGCATGGACAGAAAACCCGGACGGCAGCATGGAAGAGATTATGGGTGTGCGCCATAAAACACTCGCAGTCGAAGGTGTTCAGTTCCACCCTGAGTCTATTCTCACGGAATATGGACATGAGCTGCTAAAGAACTTTCTCGATACGCCACTGAACCGCGATTAAGGAATTATTATGGATATCAAAACAGCGCTCGCGCG
>PDUK01000054.1 GCA_006212115.1 Thalassolituus sp.
GGCCTGCGTTTACTTGCCTCGGGCAAACGATGACGTATGCCGAACTGGATGCAAAAAGTGGCGCGTTTGCGGCTTACCTGCAGAATGAAACTGACCTGCAGGCGGGTGATCGTATAGCTGTTCAGCTTCCTAATATCCTGCAATACCCGGTCGTCGTTTTTGGTGCCATGCGTGCCGGGATTACCGTGGTGAATACCAATCCGCTGTATACAGAGCGTGAAATGGAGCATCAGTTTAACGACTCCGGCGCGAAAGCTCTGGTCGTTCTGGCGAACTTTGGCGATAAAGTTGAACGTGTTCTGCCTAAAACCGGCATCAAGCACGTGATAGTGACGCAGGTGGGTGATCTTCATTGCCCACTTAAGCGGACGTTGATTAACTCCGTGCTGAAATACGTTAAGAAAGAAGTGCCGTCGTATTCAATACCAGGCGCGACGCCATTGCGAAAAGCACTCAGCAAAGGTAAGGGGCAATCGTTCAGCTCTGTTCCGGCTAAGGCTGATGATGTTGCAGTGCTTCAATACACAGGTGGCACCACTGGTGTTGCCAAGGGCGCGATGCTGACTCACGGAAACCTGATGGCCAACATGGCTCAGGCGTATGGTGTGTTTAAGCAGATCATGGATGAGGGCGTTGAGACTGTGATTTGTCCACTTCCTCTGTACCATATTTACGCGTTCACTATGCACTGCATGGTGCTTCTGCAAACAGGTAATCACAGTATCCTTATCCCGAATCCGCGTGATATTCCCGGTTTCATTAAAACCCTGCAAAAAACCGAATTTACCGGCTTTGTTGGCCTGAATACTCTGTTTGTTGCGCTGTGTGCACAGGAAGACTTCCGTGCGCTGGACTTCAGCAAGCTTAAACTGACCGTATCAGGTGGTATGGCCTTAACTAAGGCCGCCTTCGATGAATGGAAAGCAGTGACAGGGTGTGAGGTTGCAGAAGGTTACGGTATGACTGAGACGTCGCCGGTGGTTTCCTTCAACCCAACGACCCGCATTAAGCAAGGCACTATTGGTATGCCTGTTGCGAATACCGCTTGTAAGGTAATCGATGAAGAGGGCAATGAGTTGCCACTTGGAGAAGCGGGTGAGCTCTGTGTTAAAGGCCCTCAGGTGATGAAAGGTTATTGGCAGCGTCCTGAAGCAACGGCTGAAACCATGACCGAAGATGGCTGGTTGAAGACGGGTGACATGGCTGTGATTGGCGAGGACGGCTACCTTAAGATCGTTGATCGTAAGAAAGATATGATCATCGTATCTGGCTTTAATGTTTACCCGAATGAAGTGGAAGACGTCGTGGTGTCTCACAAGAACCTCGTTGAGGCGGCGGCAATCGGTATTCCTGACGAGAAGAGCGGTGAAGCAGTGAAGCTATTTGCTGTTCGCAACGATCCCGCTCTGACGGAGAAAGATGTCATTGCGTATTGTCGTGAAAACCTCACCGCCTACAAAGTACCTAAGGTGGTTGAGTTTCGTGATGAACTGCCGAAGACCAATGTCGGTAAAATCTTGCGTCGTGAGCTTCGCGACGAGGAGCTGGGCAACGCTCAGTAAAGTAAGCGTGTTACAATTAACGCCCCTTTTTAGGGGCGTTTTTTGTTTAACTGGGTTGAAAATAAATGCCATCCGATACCAGTCCGCTGATTTCTGAGCTGGAAAAATCTCTTCAATATTGCCTGATTCGTGATCGTCATCCTGTGCGCAATGCGTTGCAGAGGCTGAGAAGCGATGCCAATGGAGCGTCGGAAAAGCAACTCGCCAAATTGGTTGGAAGGGTAGAGGCGAGTCAATCGGTCGTGGCTCTCAGGAGTCAGCCGGTTCGGGTTGAGTACCCAGCAGGCCTGCCAGTCAGTGAGAAACGCGACGACATCCTCACTCTGATAAAAGAGCATCAGGTGGTTGTGATCGCGGGTGAGACCGGCTCGGGCAAAACAACGCAGCTGCCCAAAATGTGCCTTGAGGCTGGCTTGGGTGTGTATGGTCGTATTGGTCACACGCAACCACGACGCCTTGCAGCGAGATCGGTTGCTCAGAGGATCGCCGACGAGCTGCACAGCCCTCTGGGCGATCTGGTTGGCTATCAGGTCAGATTTACAGATCAGTCGGGTGACGGAAGCCGCATTAAGGTAATGACGGATGGCATTCTGCTCGCTCAGACTCAACATGATCGATTCCTGAATGAGTATGACTGCATCATCATCGATGAGGCTCATGAGCGTAGCCTGAATATCGATTTCTTATTGGGATACCTCAAGCAACTTCTACCCAAACGCCCAGATCTTAAAGTGATCATTACTTCTGCAACCATCGATGTAGAGCGTTTTTCTCAGCACTTTGATGGTGCCCCTGTGATTCAGGTTTCAGGCAGAACGTTTCCTGTAGAAATGTTGTACCGTCCATTGGTTCGTAACGACGAGGACGAGGAGGATCGTTCACTCTACGAGGGTATTGCTGATGCTTTGGGTGAGCTTCGTGGACTGGACAGGAGCAAGGGCAGTGCTGGAGACACTCTGGTGTTTCTGCCCGGCGAACGTGAAATTCGCGAATGTGCAGATTATCTGCGTCGCCAGCAGTTACCTGCTACGGACATTCTGCCATTGTACGCCCGTCTGAGCGCGGCCGATCAGCAGAAGATATTTAAGCCTCACGGAGGCCGTCGGGTTGTTCTCAGTACCAACGTGGCGGAAACGTCTCTGACCGTGCCTGGAATCCGCTATGTCATCGATTCGGGCGTGGCGAGGATCAGTCGGTACAGTTATCGCACTAAGGTTCAACGACTACCTGTTGAGGCCATCTCGCAAGCAAGTGCCAATCAACGAGCAGGGCGATGTGGGCGTACAGAGCCGGGGACCTGCATACGCTTGTATGAAGAATCCGATTTTCAGGGGCGTCCAGAATTCACCGACCCCGAAATTCGCCGGACTAACCTAGCGGCTGTCATCCTGCAGATGCTCAATCTGAGGCTCGGCGATATCCGTAAGTTTCCCTTTGTCGATGCGCCAGATGATCGCTTTGTAAAAGATGGCTACACGCTGCTGTCCGAGCTAGGGGCTGTGTCTGCGAGTAAAAAAATAACCTCGGTCGGTAAAACGATTGCCCGCTTACCGGTTGATCCTCGAATCGGACGCATGTTGATCGAGGCCGGACAGCGTAACTGCGTCTCCGAAGTGATGATTGTTGCCTCTGCGCTGACCGTTGCTGATCCCAGAGAGAGGCCGCAGGAGAAACAGCAAGCTGCGGCTGAGAAGCACCGCCAATGGGCGGATGAAGAATCCGATTTTGCATCGCTGATTAACCTCTGGAATGGCTTTGAGCAACAGCGCCAGGAACTCAGCCAGAACCAGTTGCGTAAGTGGTGTAAAAAGAACTTCTTGTCCTATATGCGCATGCGTGAGTGGCGCGATATTCATCGTCAGCTGCATATTCTGTTGCGTGATCTGGATATCAAATCGAATGAGAGCGCTGCATCCTACGAGTCGCTTCATAAGGCGATCTTGTCCGGGATGCTGAGTCATATTGGTTTTCGGGCGGAGCAAAAAGAATACCTGGGGGCGCGCAACCGGCGGTTTATTATGGCGCCGGGAAGTGCAGGCTATAAGAAACCGCCTAAATGGCTTGTTGCTGCTGAGCTCGTTGAGACCTCGAAACTATTTGCCCGCATGGTTGCCCGTATAGAGCCAGAATGGATCGAGGAGTGTGGTCGGCCATTATTAAAGTATCAGCACTTCGAACCACATTGGCAGAAAAAGCGGGGGCAGGTGGTTGCATCGGAGCAGTCGTCGCTGTACGGGTTGATCGTAAACCCTAAAAAACGCGTCGACTATGCGAAGACGCATCCGCAAGAGGCCCGTCAGATTCTCATTACCGAAGGGCTGGTCGCACAGGAGTTTGATTCGCCTGTGGCCTTCTATCGTAAAAATAAGAGCCTTCTTGAAGAGGTGACGGAATACGAGGAGAAATCTCGTCGGCGAGACCTTGTAATTGATGATCAGGCATTGATTGATTTTTACGAGGCGAACTTACCTGAAGGACTTTATTCCCGGCGTGATATTGAACACTGGTTCAAACGCGCCGATAAATCAGAGTCTCAAGCGCTGTTCATGACTCGGGAGTTTCTGCTGTCGGACGCCGCGCGCGGTATATCCAACGATGATTATCCAACGCAGTTTGATATTAACGGCGTAAGCTTTCCTCTTTCATACAGCTT
This sequence comes from Thalassolituus sp., assembly GCA_006212115.1. Lineage (GTDB taxonomy): Bacteria > Pseudomonadota > Gammaproteobacteria > Pseudomonadales > Oceanobacteraceae > Thalassolituus. The sequence goes on from PDUK01000054.1 coordinate 4,216, forward strand.
CTCTCCGGGTGCCGCTGATGATGGCGTAACTCTTTCAGTGCCGTCGCAAATGCTACCGCAAATTGATGAACGGAAGACCAGCTGGTTGGTGCCTGGTTTTGTTCAGACTAAGGTTGTGGCGGTGATAAAGGCCCTTCCAAAGCCTATCCGTAAGCAGTTTGTTCCAGTGCCGGATACGGCCAATGACTTCTTGCGTAAGAATCGTTCAGACAAAGGTGGTCTGTATATTCAGCTGGCTGAGTACCTCAATCAGACGCTCCGCCCCGAACGCGTTACACCCGAAGAGCTCGCGGCTTTGCCTATCGACCTTCATTTGCAAATGAACTATCGCGTTATGAGTGGTGATCGATGTGTGGCACAAGGGCGAGATCTCTCGGCGCTGAAAGCCGGGGACTATGGCGAGGAAAAAGAGCAGGAGCAGGTTCTGCTGGATGATCGCTTTGATGGCAAGCAAGTGCAGACATGGGATTTTGGTGAGCTGCCGGAAACCACCGAAGCTGAGGTGTCCGGCTTGCCGGTTCGTGCTTATCCTTGCCTTAAATCGCAGGATGGTCAGGTCGTACTTGTAACCGAGACGAGTAAGCAGGCGGCGGAGTTTGCCCACCGCGAAGGAACATTAGCGCTCATCAGGCAGCAGCTCTCGGGGCTCGATCGGGAGATGCGTCAACTGGTGCAGTCAAAAATGAAACCCCATTGGCTTCTTGCAAAGGGGCTAGGCAATGAAGCGGATATCAGTCGCGATCTGGTCGATGCCGTATTCACTCATGTTATGCTGCCGGTTGATGAGCCCCTGCCAAAAAATAATTCAGAATTCAGTGTAAGACTTGAGCGACGTAGCCGACTGTATGAACACATGGAGACATTACTGACCCAGTATGTTGAGTGGTTGAAGATACGTCATAGCGTTTTGAAGAGATTGCGTGGCGCGGTATCAATGGACAAGGCGATGGCTTTCAGCGATACCAAAGCGCACCTTGAGCGCTTGTTGGCACCGGGTTTTATGACCCACGTGCCGTGGTCGCAATTGACTTGCTTTACGCGATACCTGCGAGCCATGGAGTATCGGATTGAGAAGCTACAGGGGAACTTGCCCAGAGACCGTCAGGCGATGATTGAGTTCGAATCGCTCTACGAACCCTGGCGTGAAGCGAGGGAGAGAGACAATGAAGCCTCTCGTGAGGCGCTTGAAGAATTCCGCTGGTTGTTGGAAGAGTGGCGTGTCTCGTTGTTTGCGCAGCCTCTTGGTACGAAAGAGCCAGTATCGCTGAAGCGCCTGAATAAGCGTTGGCAGGAATTGGTGCAGGCAGGCCTGTAGAAGCGCGCAACCAGACCACATGACGACTGGGTTTACACGCATTACGGCATCTTCGAAGGTGCTGATTCTGGCCATAAAAGTCAGGTAGTAATTAATATTTCGTCTGACATACTGAATCCACACTGTGGCTTCGGACGTACAGAGTGAACCCAGGCAACAATGCCTAACTATCAGAAAAGGAAAGTACTATGAAAAACTCATCTACCAAAGATTCTAATAAGTTGATGTCGACTGTATTGGGCACTGCTTTCGTAGCAGCTGTTGCAGCATCAGGCGCGAACGCAGCTGAGAATCCATTTGCTTCTGCAGAGCTGTCTCAGGGCTACAAAGTTGCTGCCCACCACGAAGGCAAATGCGGTGAAGGTAAGTGTGGTGAAGGCAAGTGCGGTGCAAAAGCTGAATCCGAAGGTAAGTGCGGTGAAGGTAAGTGCGGCGCGAAATCTGAGTCTGAAGGCAAATGCGGTGAAGGTAAATGTGGCGCTAAGTCTGAGTCAGAAGGCAAATGCGGTGAAGGCAAGTGCGGCGGCAAGAGCTAATCTGACATGGTAGATAACCAGATAAACGGTGTTGGGCTCGGTTTGCGACGCGGCTTTATGTCCAGGTTGCAGGAGCGAATTGAGCAGGGGGACACGCTTCCTGTCGATTTTTTCGAAGTTGCACCGGAGAACTGGTTACGGGTTGGCGGTCGTTTGGGCCGCCAGTTCCGCTCTTTTACAGAGCGGTTCCCGTTCGCCTGCCATGGACTTTCTTTGTCCATTGGAAGTCCAGCGCCACTCGACGAGGCGTTTGTGCGCGATGTGAAGGCGTTTCTGAACGAACATAATATCGCTGTCTACAGTGAGCATCTGAGCTACTGCTCGGATGATGGCCATTTATATGACTTAATGCCTCTTCCGTTTACGGAGGAAGCCGTGAAGTACGTCAGTGAACGGATCATGCGGGTGCAGGATATTCTCGGGCGTAAGTTGATCATCGAAAACGTTTCTGCCTATGCAGAACCCGGTAAACAAATGGCTGAGCCAGAATTTGTCTCAGCGGTACTGGAAGCAGCAGACTGCGAGCTGTTACTTGATGTGAATAACGTCTACGTGAACGCTCAAAATCACGGTTACGACGCGGACGACTATATCCGCAGTATGCCGACGGAAAGAATTCGTTATTACCATGTTGCCGGTCACTACGCTGGGCTTCAATCTGGGTCTGATATTGAGCACGCAGGCAGCCAGATCGACGGCGAAGCAAGCTGTGAGGAAGGTGGTAACTCAACTGACGAAAGTAAAGAGATGGGCCTGTTGGTTGATACGCATGGAGCTGATGTGATTGCCCCAGTATGGCGATTGCTGGAGCTAGCGTACAAAGAACACGGTGTGCGGCCAACACTCCTCGAACGTGACTTCAACTTCCCGGAATTGGATGGCATGTTTGGCGAGATGGATACGATTCGCACTTATCAGGATGCGCTCATTCATGTCTGATCTTGCCAGTATGCAGCGGGCATTTGCTCGAGATATTCGCACCGATGGAGCGGATAAGTTTGGAGATCAGCCAGGGCTGAAAATCTATCGGGAGTTATTTTTTAACAACGTCTGCGGCTTTCTCGATAGTACATTTCCAGTATGCCGTGAGGCGGTAGGGGATGTGACGTGGTCCGATTATTCGCGACGCTTTTTCAGCGACCATAAATGCAGCTCGCCTTTATTTCTCGAGATCAGTGAAGAGTTTCTTGGTTGGCTTGCGGCTCAATCCGATATCCTCAGGGCGTACCCATATCTGGCCGAGCTGGCTCACTACGAGTGGCTAGAGCTGGCAGTGGATGTTATGGATGTCGACGGGTGGCAGCCCTCGACGGAAGTTGAGTTCAGCTCGGTTGCACCCGTTGAAATCAATCCAGCCTCAGTGGCGGCCTGTTACCATCATGCGGTACACCAGGTGTCAGGCACAAATCCTGAGGTTGCTGCAACACTTTCGGCGTTTATTGTGTATCGGGACAGTATGGATAAAGTCCGCTTTCTCAACTGCACACCGCTGTCACTTATGATTCTGGAAAACTTGAGGGAAACCCCTTCTCAGACTCCAGTTGAAGCTGTAAAGGCTGTTATGGAAAGTGCAGGCATCAGCGGCGAAGCGGCCGTAGAGGGCGGGCTTCAGGTGTTGCAGGACTGGTTGCGGCAAGGTGTTATCCGTATGTGCAACAGTAAAAGCTGATGCATTCTTTTTTTTCTGACATGATACGCGTATTCACCAGAGGGCTATTTATGTCAGGTCGCGTACTCTCTACGGGTTTTCTCGCCATTGTGGTTGGGTTCTTCTCTTTTGCTGTCCCGAGTGTCGGTGCGGAAGAGGAGTATGATCCGTTTGAAAAAACCAATCGAAAGATTTTTGCATTTAATGACTACCTTGATCGGAATTTTTTTGTTCCAGTTGCTAAGGGGTATAACGCGGTAACACCAGTGGTAATCGATACTGGTATTACCAATATGTATCAAACCGCACTCGATCCGTTGACCAGTGTGAACAGCGTAGCTCAGCTGAAATTTAAGCGTGCGGCGACCGCAGTAGGGCGTTTTGTTGTTAATTCCACGGTGGGTTTTTTCGGCTTTTTTGATGTCGCAACGCATATCGGCCTGCCAAAACATCGTGAGGATTTTGGTCAGACTTTGGGATACTGGGGCGTAGGCAACGGTCCATATCTTGTGTTGCCATTTTTTGGTCCTCGTACGCTGCGTCATTCAGTCGGCCATGTAGGTGATTACTACACTGGTTTGTCCTACACGTATTTCGGCGACAATGTTGGCGAGGACGCCATGATGCTTGGTTTGAAGGCTCTTGATCTGCGTTCAGATCTGGTTGATTCAGAGCAGTTTATTACCGGCGATCGTTATCTCTTCATTCGTAGCGCTTACCTTCAGAATCGTGAATACCTGGTGAATGATGGCGAAGTTCAGGACGAATTTGACGATGAGTTTGGTATCTTTGAGGATGAATTCTGATCGGACGTCGGCGATTATGATTTGAGTTGATCACGACTTGAGTTGACCAGGGGTGTCCCCAGCGTCTCGCAGATGTCGAAAAATGTGTAATAAAAAAGGGCCGTCATGGCCCTTTTTTATTGTGCAATTGCTCGTTTCTTGAGCTCTTGCTTATTTATTGCGTTGCGGTAAAACATCTTTCAGTTTTTCACGCATTTTCCGAATCGCATTTTCTGTTTCTTCCCAACTGATACAGCCATCCGTAACAGAAAGTCCGTATTCCAGATCGTCCAGGTTTGCTGGTATGTTCTGTCTGCCATGTTTGATATTCGACTCTACCATCAAGCCAATAATTGACTTGTTGCCTTCCAGAATCTGGTTGGTAACGTTGTCGAGAACCAGTGGTTGAAGAGCAGGGTTCTTGCTCGAGTTTTCGTGACTGCAGTCAATCATGATGTTTTGTGCGAGGTCAGATTTTGCCAGAGCTTCTTCTGCGATCTGAACATTAACAGAATCGTAGTTTGGCTTACCGCCGCCTCCTCGTAGTACAACGTGTGCGTATGGGTTGCCTTTAGTCGAGACAATGGACACCTGGCCAGATTGATCGATACCCAGGAAACGGTGTGGGTTGGCAACCGACATCAGTGCGTTAGTTGCAACCGTCAGGCTGCCATCAGTGCCGTTTTTAAAGCCGACCGCTGAGGACAAGCCAGAAGCCATCTCTCTGTGTGTCTGGGATTCGGTTGTGCGTGCACCAATAGCTGACCACGCGATCAGATCCTGCAGGTACTGTGGCGAGATAGGGTCCAGCGCTTCGGTAGATAGCGGCAGGCCGAGCTCAGCGAGATCAATCAGCAGGCGGCGGGCGATGTGTAGGCCGTCCTGAATTTTGAATGTGTCGTTCATGTACGGGTCATTGATCAGGCCTTTCCAACCCACGGTCGTACGCGGTTTTTCGAAGTAGACTCGCATAACCAGGTACAGAGTGTCGCTGACTTCCTCTGCAAGCTCACGCAATCTGTGTGCGTAATCTTTAGCGGCTTCAACGTCGTGAATGGAACATGGCCCTATCACAACGAAGATACGGTGATCCTTACGGTCGAGAATGTCGCGAACGGCGTCTCGGCCTTTGCGTACACTGTCGATGGCTGCATCGCTGATGGGCATCTCTTCTTTCAGTTGCGCTGGGGTGACCAGTGGCGCAATTGACTCAATATTGAGGTCTTCAATACGGTTGTCTGTCATTTTCTTATTCCCTTGTGCGGGTGCTTCTTCTATTGGATTCTGACTATTGGTGGTCAGCTCACCATTAGTGAGGCTGGCCAGTTGCTTCTGTCGTCCGGCTGGCGGCTCTTCGCCCCATTGGGACACCGCTGCGGCTGTTAACTTCCAGCCGTCATTAGTGCAGGCCTCTGCTATTGCTTTCTTGGTGCCAAACCAGGCGACGACATCAGATGTTTTCATGTCAATTCGTGCTCTGCTGTATTAGGTGGTCAGATCGTCTGCCTGAGTTAATGGTCATGCAAAGTTAAGCTGACTTAGTATTCGATTAAGTTAATACATCAGTGGGGGTTAAGTAAAGTTAATTTTTGATTCTGAAACTCGTTTTCTTGGTGCTGTGGATGCGCCTGAAATGTAGGGGTGGGGCAGGGGTAGCAGCATGGGTCGTGATACCCATGCGCCGGATTCAAAGGCTAGGCCGATGATGAACTATCGCAGGCGGCTTTGGATGTCCTTGAAGCGCTCCACTTTTATGCGCTCAAACAGCATGGGCTCGCTGCTGCTTGATGAGTCCAGGAGGCCTTCACGAGCGTAGCGTTTTACGGTAACGGTTTTAATCTCAAGGAATTTAGCGACCTCTTCGATTGTCATCAGGTTTTCGTCGGACATAGTGACTCTCCATGTAGGTTGGTGTGAATCACAATAGTCTAGACAAGTCGGTGGGCTGTTGCAGACTTCGCAGCCTGACTCAACTGTCAGGCTATGGCCTTGCAGGAGTGACTTACTGAAGCATGTAGCGGGCACCCATAAACAGCAATATGGTTGCCAGTGCTGGGCGAAGTATGGAATCGGGTACGCGTCGGCTTAGAAGGCTACCAACATGAATCGCGGGGATGGAGCCAATGAGTAAGGCGCCGAGCAGTGTGAAATCAACGTTCCCCAGCCCCAGATGAATAAGGCCTGCGGCAAGTGTCAGGGGGACTGCGTGGGCGATATCTGTTCCAACGATATGGGTTCCACGTAACGCGGGGTACAGAATCATCAGAATGGCAGTGCCAATGGCGCCAGCCCCGACAGACGATAGGGTGACGAATACACCCAGAAGTACGCCCATCAGCACTGTTGCTGCGGGACGAAAGCGGCTGAGGCTACGCGCGTTTCTGGCCGCTGCGAAGGCTTGGATTCGGGCACGCATAAATATCACTACGGCAGTCAGTACCAGCATGATGCCGAGCGCACTTTTCAACAGGTCGCCATAGTCTTCTGCATCATTAAAGAAAAAATGAAGTAACGCACCTGTGATTAAGGCTGCAGGCAGAGAACCGATAGCGAGAAGCTTAACCAGGTTCCAGTTTACGTGGCGCTGCTTGTGATGGCTGTATGCTCCACCTGCTTTGGTGAGTGCAGCATAAAGTAAATCAGTACCAACGGCAGTGTGTGCTGGGAAGCCAAAGCTCAGTAGCAGGGGGGTCATCAGGGCACCGCCGCCAATGCCGGTCATGCCGACAATAAAGCCGACTGCTGCGCCTGCGCCGATGTAAAGCAAGAAATCCATCTGTGTCGTCTAATATGAGTGCTAATGTACAGAATGCGACAATGTAGTGGTTGTCATCTATTCTGGAAAGGAATATTTGTTTATATTTTTATAACTCGAATCACAGGGAGTCGCCCATGAAGCTTCAGCAGCTCAGATATATCTGGGAGGTCGCTCATCATGACCTTAATGTGTCTGCAACAGCGCAGGCTCTGTATACCTCGCAGCCGGGTATTAGTAAGCAGATTCGACTGTTGGAGGATGAGCTCGGCGTCGAAATCTTTGCTCGTAGCGGCAAGCACTTGACCCGGATAACGCCTGCCGGTGAGGCTATTTTGAAGATAGCAGGCGATATCTTGCGTAAAACCGAGAGTATTAAGCAGGTTGCTCAGGAATTCAGTGATGAGCGAAGGGGTAGCTTATCTGTCGCGACGACTCACACTCAGGCTCGGTATGCGCTGCCAGGCGTGATTGAAACTTTTATGCAGCGTTACCCCGATGTGTCGCTGCATATGCATCAGGGTACTCCGATGCAGATTGCTGAGATGGCGGCCGATGGAACGACTGATTTTGCCATTGCGACTGAGGCGATGGAGCATTTCGGGGATCTGATTATGATGCCTTGTTACCGCTGGAATCGCAGTATTCTTGTTCCCAAGGACCACCCTCTAGCGACCATGTCGCAGCCGACGTTAGCGCAGATTGCGGCGTACCCACTTGTGACTTATGTGTTTGGTTTTACAGGGCGATCAAAGCTCGACGAGGCCTTTCAGAGTGAAGGCTTGACCCCGAAGGTTGCGTTCACTGCCGCCGACTCTGATGTAATCAAAACCTATGTTCGCTTAGGGGTGGGGGTAGGTATCGTCGCGAGTATGTCGGTTGACCTTGCCGCAGATTCAGATCTGGTGGCAATTGACGCGTCTCACTTGTTCGATTCCAGCGTAACCAGTATTGGTTTTCGGAAGGGGACGTTTTTGCGGGGCTATATGTATGACTTTATTTCTGCGTTTGCGCCGCATTTAACCCGTGAATTGGTTGATGCTGCCGCTCAGGCGGGTGGTCGTCAGGATGTGACGTCGCTCTTTGAGTCCATTGTGCTGCCCGTACATTAATCTATTGTTCGGGCGAAGCGTTCGGTAACACCCGGAAGCCTGTTACTGAGGCTCCGGGTGTTGTCTTATATCACCTTGTTATAGCTTGGTGTGAAGTCCGCACTCGCGATTAGCCAGAGCTTTCGTTGGGTCGAAGTATTTCGCGACGTTTGGAAGGCCGTGTTCCTTGAGATACTCATCCATTTCCTGAGTTGTCCAGCTCAGTAGGGGTGCGACTTTTGTTACCCCGTTAGGGCCGGTCTCAACAACTTGCATGCCTGCTCTGAATTCGGTTTGCTCGGCTCGTACGGCGGTCAACCAGACGTCTGGTGCAATTTCCTTCATTGCTCGTGTAAAAGGCTCGAGCTTAAAGTTCTCTGTAAATTCTGCATGGGTCGGGCTGTCTACGGCAGGAATGCCGCCAAGGCTGGCGTCCTGACGCGCTGCGCTGATCTTTGGTGTGAATACATCTATGTTCAGCTTGAGCTCTTCTATCAGCTGCTGTGCGACCTTGTAGGTTTCGCGAGTGTTGTATCCTGAATCAATCCAGATGACCTGGATGTCTGGCTTAACTTGTGTAGCCATGTGCAGAATAACCGCTTCGTGCGGGCCGAAGTTGGTCGTTACGACTGGCTTGCTGCCTTGGGCAATTGCCCATTCGACGATTTCCTGAGCTGTTTTGCCGGTCAGAGTTTCGTTCGCTTGATTAATGTCGGTCATATTAAGTGCCTGCTTGTTCATGCTTAACTGGTTGCAGTTTATCACGCCTTTTTAGCTCAAATTAGAATTAAAAAGCATACGGTTATTCAATGAGGTGTGAGGTTGGGGCTGGGGTTGGGGTTGTGCCTAAGCAGAATTCATTGTGTTTGCGTGTTCTGGTGGTAGAGTAGCGGCCTTTGTTATCTAGAGAATTTGTGGGGATACCATGGAAATTGCATGTCTTGACCTTGAAGGTGTACTGGTTCCAGAGATATGGATTGAATTTGCCAATAAAACCGGCATCGAAGAGCTGAAAGCGACGACTCGGGATATTCCTGATTATGATGTTCTGATGAAGCAACGCCTCGCTTTGCTCGATCAGCACGGATTTAAGCTGCAGGATATTCAGGAGGTTATTGCAACACTGAAGCCGCTTGAGGGAGCTCGCGAGTTCGTCGATTGGTTGCGTGAGCGATTCCAGGTGATCATTCTTTCTGACACATTCTATGAGTTTTCTCAGCCGTTGATGCGTCAATTGGGTTTCCCAACATTATTCTGTCATCGTCTTGTTGCTGATGACGAAGGTCGTGTTATTGACTATAAATTGCGTCAGGCAGACCCTAAGCGCCAGTCTATTCGTGCGCTGCAGACCATTTATTACCGCACCATTGCTGCAGGTGACTCGTACAACGATACGACTATGTTGGCTGAGGCTGATGCTGGCATTTTGTTCCACGCTCCGCAAAATGTAATTGAAGAGTTTCCTCAATTTCCTGCGGTTCACACTTACGAAGACTTGAAGAAAGAATTTATCAAGGCGAGTAACCGCGATCTTACTCTGTAAGATCATTACAGCGGGGTAGATAGAATTCTGTCTACCTTGCTGTGTATTTCGGCGTACTCCTCCTCTCCAGTGCTATCAATCACTACGCCCCCGCCTCCCCAGCAAACAGCGCCACTATCTTTTGCTTCGATTGTTCTTATCAGGATGTTGAAGTCGCAGTTGCCGCTGTCATCGAGATATCCGGCTGAGCCACAATAAGCACCTCTGGGCTGCGGTTCCAGTTCGTGAATGATTTCCATTGCTCTGATCTTCGGTGCTCCCGTGATCGATCCCCCCGGGAATGCAGCATTGATCGCGTCCCTTGGAGACGCGTCTTCCCGAAGTGTTGCGGTAATGGTGGATACGAGGTGGTGCACGTTAAGGTGGCTTTCCAATTTGAATAAGTCGGTAACGCGAACGCTGTTGCTGGCTGCGTAGACGCTCAGGTCGTTTCTGAGCAGGTCAACGATCATCAGGTTCTCAGCTTGATTCTTTATGCTTGCGGTAAGGTTTTTGGCTAATTCTTCGTCAACTTCTTTCGATTCGCCTCTTGGTGCTGTTCCCTTTATTGGGCGCGCTTCAAGTAGAAATTCTGGGTGCTTCCGGTTTGTTCGTTGCGCAGTGACTTTCAGAAGACGTTCTGGAGAGACGCTGAAAATCGTCCGGTGCTTTTCACGGATGATGCATCCGTGAGCAGCGTTGAATGTGGTGAGCAAGTCGATGCCTGCTTGGTTTTGCAAGTTGTCACTGCAGTAGAACGGAGTTGTAAGGTTGATCTGATAGCAATCTCCGCTTCTCAGGTAACTCTGAACTGCATTGAAGCTTCTAATATAGGTGTCTTTATTTTGCAGCGGTTGCCAGGTTCGGCTTTTTGCTAGTGCAAATTCATCTTGCGACAGAAGCAATTGTTCGACTTGCTGGATCGTTGAATCCGAAGGCCTATTGTAAGCCTGGATGACGCAGAACTCTTTGTCGGGATCGATAAGGATTGAAAACTCGTAGCGCCTGAACCAGCAGTGGTCGGACGGGGTGTCTGCTTTCTTAGGTGTGCTGGGGTAGTCCAGAATGCCAATCCAGCCGGCAACAAACCAATCCTGTTCAGTGGGTGTCAGTATGTCGGTGGGTGCTTCGGGTGTGGCTGGAAGCTCTGCTGATGAATCGGTTGGGATGGGGGCTAAGACGTATTTACCAAAAAAGTGCTCATTTTGTGTCAGTTTTACGTAACGGCGTTGCCTCTCTGGAATGGTGAGCAGGCAGCTTTCGCTGTTCAGTGCCTTGCTATTCATGACTTGAGAGGGTGTTGCGGCTAGCTTTTGTAGGAACATTTTAGGCCACTTTTATTGGGGTTCTGCTCTGTAACCCATTGAAATATCTATGGTAACTGCATTTTCTTTACACTGAGTATACTTAATGTAAGTGCCAGTCACCAAGGTTGGTAACTTTGTGTGAAAAAAATAGTAGACATATGCAAATCAACATAATAGATTGGTCGCAAGTCTCGTGTAGCGGGGCTTAAAGACGGTTACCGAAATGAGTTGTATGTTCGGTAAGCGAATTGAAAATTGGTCTTCCCGCTCGTGACATCTGCGGACGTTATGAGTAGGATGGCAAACGGGTAAACTGAAAGACCCGCTGTACTACATAAAAATAATCAGGAGTGTGCACAAATGAAATTCCTCAAGAAAGCTTCTCTGGCTGCATCTA
>PDUK01000167.1 GCA_006212115.1 Thalassolituus sp.
GGCGCTGCACGCGGAGGGGGCCTCGGTGCGTCAGACCAGCCATCACGGTTCGCTCGCCTCGCTTTTCAAGGCGCATATTCATCTCGGCTTGCCATCCGGGTCGAACGTTTTTTACAGCCTGCAACATGGTCTGAATGATGTATCCACGATTGTATTCACTTTATTGTGCACTCACAGAGCAAGATACAGGCCAGATGCACCAAAAAGAGAAGCCCGGATCATTCCGGGCTTCTCTGAGGATAACGGTGGCGCTATTAATTCGACGCCTTAGGAAGAAAAGGCTTGCCGAGCCTACCAAGACAACCCCACAACCAAAGACGGCGCACAAGCCCAGGAGAATACGTCAGCATCAGAGTCACACCAACCGCCCCCACGTGAAGCAGCCCCAGCCAAACCACAATCGCCATCTGAAAATTCCAACCGGACATACAGGGTAGAAGTGCCGCAATGAGATACATATAACCGACAATATGTAACCAGTTACGTAAACCTGTCTGTGGGCGACCTCGTCCGAAAAACACCTTGAAGGAAGCACGGGTCGACGCTGATAAATGGATAAAGCCAAGAATGATCAGAAGCAAAGCAAGAAGCGTCATACCTTCCCCTTTTTGTTGGATACTGAATTTCGTCGGGCTCGTGATTTGCGCCCTTTTGAAAGTACAAAATACGCAGCAGCCCAAAGACCAGCTGCGGTCAGAAGCGAGACAAAATCGAAACTCAGTCGTACCCAATCACCTGCGGTCGTAGCTGCGACCAATCCCACCGGAGACGTTAATGCATCAAGAACAGGCAACAGGAGAAACATCAGGCCAGCTGCCGCTAACTGCAATAGCCACCCATGCCTCTGACGCAGAAAGACTGAATGTAAAATGCAGGCAAGCCAGCTGCAGAAGAAGATAATGATTTCCCAATCAGCGCGCCCATCAATGCCAGCTGGTACCAGGCGATTGGCCCAGAAGTAAGCACCCAGAGCAACGAAAAGCCCGGCAATACCTGCGAGATTCAGGGCACTGACTACTTCGTAGCCCGGCTTACCGGCTTGCTGACGCTCCCGCTTCTGGCTCCACAACAGAGCGCCACTTCCCACCATAACGGTGCCAAGCACACCAGAAAAAAACAGCAACCAGCGTGTCAGAACATCAGCAAAATGGCCTTCATGAAGAGAGCGTAAAACACCATAGGTAGTCGCAATTGGGCCTTCAGCACCCGCAGGGAAGTTCTCTTTGATCAACTCACCCTTTACGTTGTAGGTGACTTCGGGAGTACCTCCCCTGAAGTGACTCAGGCTACTTTTTTCTGAGCCTCGAAAGGTGACTTCCGCCTCATGGGTCATGGGTTTTGAAATCGTGATATCTGAGATCGGCTGCCCAAGTAAGCTTTCAGCCTCCAGATAAATGGCATTCATATTAAGAGAAACAATCTCACGCTGAGAGGAAGGCTTCTCAGCCTGCGCCCTTTCTTCTCGCTGCTCCTCGCTTGCATGCCCTCTGTTCGCGTTCTGCCCCTGCTGCCCACCGCGCTCATTTCCTCCCTGCCAGAATAGAAGTGTGCCAGCCAACAGAAAAAGCCCGGTGAAAGTGATCATGATGTGAAAAGGAAGCGCCAACACACTGCCAAGTACGTGGGCATCGACCCAGGATGCCGTCTTCTTTCCCGGACGAAAACTGAAGAAATCAGCAAAGATTTTACGGTGCATGATGACGCCGCTGATGATGGCAATAAACATCAACATGGACGCAATACCTACTATCCATCGCCCCACACTTCGTGGCACGCCGTAGAGTTCAAAATGGAAGCGGTATAGGAAATTACCCCCCGCGGTTTCACGGGCATCTTCTATCGCTGTTCCACTCACGGGATCGATAACAGCCCGAGCACCCCGCCGACGCTGCCTTTCTTCACCTTCCGCCAGCCAGTTCACACCAAGCACAGGGCTGCGGGAGTCTGGCAGGCTGATTTGCCAACTTTCACCAAAGGGCGCGACCGACTGAAGATAATTGGTTGCCATAAGCACAGGGCTTTCAGTCCGAGCAGATATATGATGCTCCGGGGTCATCCAATGGGTAATCTCCGCTCGGAAGAAAGACAGTGTGCCAGTCAGGAATATCGCAAATAACACCCAGATAACAACCAGGCTGCTCCATGTATGGAGCCAGGTCATCGACTTGCGAAATCCACCTTTCATAATTGGCCTCCCATGAAGTACCAGAGAGTCCAGAGCGCACTATTGCTGGCAAGCGCCAGAAGTATTGCCCGACGATGAGTCGATACTGAAAAAAGAATCACCACGATCACGAGGTAGGAAACAAAGAAAACCATGCCAGTGAGCATGCGTGCATCACGCCCCTCGATGCCAGTCAGCATCAGTAGCAAGAGACATATCACCATTGATAACAGGTAGCCACCAACGGTGGCGGCAAGTATCCGGGCGGTCAGATACCAAGGTTCGGAGAGAGAAAACATGGAGGCCCCTTGTCAGAGCAGATCACAAGGAGGCGGATATTAATGATAATACTTATCATCTTCAATAAGTGCATTACGACAATGACACTACTTTACGGGCTCGCTGTTCAGACCGACAGAAAGCAGCTGCGCAATCACCGCTCCTGAAGTTGCTCCCATATGTCCCGAGATAAGCGCACCACGCCGGTCGAAAACCAGGGTAACGGGCAGAGCACTTTGCCCCAACCATCGCCCCATTTGAGACTGAGGGTCTAACCACAAATTATCGAACTGATAGCCCTTACTCTCTATAAAACGAAGAACGTCCGCCCTGCTCTCGCCCTGGTTGAGCATAACAAAGCGCACCTGTGGGTAGGTTTGCTGGGCTTGTTCAAACACTTCCATCTCAGCCCTGCACGTCGGACACCAGGTCGCAGATTCACAACCGTGACATTGGTAACATCAGATCTGAGCGATAGAGACTTACCCGTCAGATCTTTGAAACTGTATTCCGGCCACATTTCTGGCGAGCTATGAGTAAATTTAAACAAGCTGAATCCTGCGCCCATCCATAGCAGAGCAATCGCCACCATTACGGTCAGTGGCTTGCGCCAGGCCACTTCTCTCAACAGCATATGGCCGAGACCCAGTGCTATCACAACGACAAATGCGACAGGCTCAAATCCTCGGTCACGGATATCAACAATGGCGAATGCGGGGGCTTCTACGGCAAAGTACTGATCACGGTATTGGACCACGAATACCATGCGCGAAATCACCAGTGCGATAAACACCCTTGAGATAATGTGATCAACCAGACCAGGGACGCCGGAAGGCAAAACACGATTCACAACGGCCATCAGCAATAATGCGCTGAGCCCGAGGAAAGGAATCAGAGGGAAGCTGGCACCAAAGATTGAAAGACTATTCAAACTACTACTCTACGCCGCGCATATCTGTCAGCGATGCTTGTATTGAGTCGGGCAGTACGCCCGGTCGATACCTGTCGGCCGCAATGCAAGGTGCTTGGTGGCCCGGCCACTTACTCGCTTGCGCCACATGCGGAAAGATGAAGGTTTCATCTCTCTGCGCATAAGAGCAATGACCTCTTTTTCAGGCAACCCGAAAAGTGCTTCAATTGCCTCAAAAGGCGTTCGGTCTTCCCAGGCCATCTCAATGATTCGTGATAAATCTTCAGTGGAAAAATGGTGATCTGAACCTGTCACTCGCATTACCTCTCAGCCTGCACCTGCCGATCCCTCACCCAATATTCGATGCAGAATCATGTTCACATCCGAGCTCTGAAACGTCTTACGGATGTAACCAGTCACACCATACTCATCGGCGCGTTCCAGATCGCGATCGGCCTCCGATGTCGTCATTACCCAGACAGGCAGGTCCCGATAGGACCTCAGCTCATCATTGCAACGGAGCTTCTTCAAAAGCTCAAAACCCGATATGCGTGGCATATTGATATCCAGCACAATGACGGCTGACAGACTCAAACGACCTTCGCTAAGAATATTGAGCGCCTCTTCACCATCGTTCGCAACGATGAGCTTTGGCGGATTACTGATACGCAGCAGCGCGCGGCGTATCGCCATAACGTCAACGTCGTCGTCATCGATCAGAAAAATTTCATCTATCTCAGACATCCGGTTG
>PDUK01000055.1 GCA_006212115.1 Thalassolituus sp.
CAGTTGCTAACCGCCGTCTGGCCTTTGCTCGCACTCGCAGCAAAGAAGCAGTAGGTAAACTGTTTACTGATCTTGGTCCTCGTTACCAGAACCGTCCTGGCGGCTACATTCGTATTATGAAATGTGGCTTCCGTGCCGGTGACAACGCGCCTATGGCGTTTGTTGAACTGGTCGACCGTCCTGTTGTAGAAGCAGAAGACGTAGTCGAAGAAGATTAAGCTGAAGTGATTCAGTTTGAAGAAACCCGCCTAGTGCGGGTTTTTTTATGCCCCGTATTTTCACAGTCTTCATGGCATTGTGATATCTCGCAGAACATACAATTCTACGTATAAATGAAAACGATTCGCCTTTACGTTTATTTTCATTGTAGTTAGAATCCGGCCACCTGTTGTTCTCAGTAACGAGCTTCAGAGTTTATTTATTCCTGACGAAAGGCCGGAAACATGCTTAACGTAAAGACGCCGCTGGCGCTCGCAATCTCTGCTGCTATGGCAGCTCCGTTGTCTTATGCACAAGACATGGATACAACTGAAGCAAAGGACTCTGCTGTCACACTGGACACCGTAGCAATCAAGGCGGTACGGGACGATCGTATTTCGAAAGGTGCTATTGGTCTGCCGCTGGAGCTTAAAGAAACGCCTCAGTCGATCACGGTCTTGAATAAAGACGCCATGGCGAATTTCGATGCGACGAGCACTAATGACGCTCTGAAGATGATGAACGGCATCGATATTCAGGACTACGAAACCAATCGTGCGACCTTCAATGCTCGTGGTTTCGAAGTACAGCTTACTCAGGTTGATGGTATCGGCACGAGTAACGACTACGCCACTGTTATTGGCGAGCAGGATACCTTCCTGTTCGAGAAGATCGAACTTGTTCGCGGTGCGAATGGCCTGCTGACAGGGGTAGGTAATTCCTCGGGTACGGTTAACTACGTTCGTAAACGTCCTACCAATGAAGATCAGGGCGAGATTCTCTTCTCTTTGGGTGAATTCAACAAAGTCCGCCTGGGTGTCGACGGCAATAAAGTTCTTACTGATGATGGCCGTTGGGCGGGTCGTGTTGTTGCTGTGCAGGAAAACAAAGAGTCGCACATTCGTGACCTCGAGACTCGTCGTACCTCTTTCTATTGGGTGGTAGACGGTCAGGTTGGTGAAGACGGCATTCTGACTTTCGGTTCTACTTTTCAGAGCAGCGCACAGGATTCGCCAATGTGGGGTTCTCTGACGCTGAACTATGCAAACGGCGGCTATGCTGATTTTGATGTTTCTTCATCCACTTCTGCCGACTGGAGCTATTGGAACACCAAGACCCGTAACGCTTTCGTTGAGTATCTCCATGATCTGGGTAACGGTTGGGAAGCGAAAGTCAGTCTGCATGCAAACGACTTCAGCGGTCAGTCGCGTCTCCTTTATGCGTACACGCTGGGCGGCGGTCTGAATGACGACAATACTGGTCTGGTCGGCTGGCC
Source organism: Thalassolituus sp. (assembly GCA_006212115.1). Lineage (GTDB taxonomy): Bacteria > Pseudomonadota > Gammaproteobacteria > Pseudomonadales > Oceanobacteraceae > Thalassolituus. The sequence goes on from PDUK01000055.1 coordinate 1,475, forward strand.
TTATGCCGGTTACACAGAGAAGTCTTCAGTGGTCGTTGACTGGAATATTTCCGGAGACTTTGAAGCATTCGGCAACTACCACAGTGTATTGGTGGGTGCGAGCCACATTGAAGAAGAAAACACGACTTACAATCGTCCAGTGCAGTCCGGTGGCTTCTTACCTTACCCGGCATTTGACGAGTACGATGGCGATGATTACGCAGAGCCTGTGTTTGGAGCGAAGGAAAAGCGCGGTGATGGCGAGAAATCTCTGACTCGTTTCTACGCTTCTTCACGGTTTGGTATTACAGATGATGTGAACCTGATTCTCGGAGCCAATGCTGTGAGATTAGAACGCGAAGGCAGTTCTATTTATGGTTCCACCAGTGAGACGACAAACTACCCTGTTCTTGAAGAAGTGAGCCCGTATGCTGGTGCAACGTGGAACGTCACTGAGGACTTCACCACTTACGTGTCGTATTCCGATATTTTCCAGAACCAGGACGAGCAGGACTTGGAGGGTGAATATCTGGAACCGATGAAGGGCGTTAACTACGAGGTTGGTGCAAAGGCTGAATTCCTTGATGACCGAGTTCTGGCAACCTTCGCAGTCTTCAAAGCCGAACAGCAAGGCGTAGCAATTAACGCTGGTACGCGCGAAGACGCCACTACCTACTACGCTCCAGAAAATGTGAACTCTAAAGGGTTCGAGGCTGAGCTGGCCGGTGAACTGAATAAAGGCTCTAACGTTGCCGTGGGTGTGACCCGTCTTCGTGTGACCGATGAGAATGGCGACAATACGTCAACCTGGATTCCACGCACGACTTGGAAGGCTCGTTACGACTCCGTTCTGTCGTTTGCGCCTAAGGTTCGACTGGGTGCGAATGCAACCTGGAAGTCCGATGCATCAAACCCAACAGGCAACAAGCAGGATGCTTTCATGGTCGTCGACACTTTTGCAGCTTACGAGTTTAATGAGCAGGCTAAGCTTAAGTTGAATATCGATAATATTCTTGATGAAAAATACGTGAACGGTGTTCAGTTCGGTGCCATTTATGGCGCTCCGCGTAATGCTAACCTGACTTTCAACTTTAAATTCTGATCGTCGGTTAAATGAAAAAAGCCACACAGGGGAATGACCCTGTGTGGCTTCTTTTTTGCGTCTCTTTCTGTGTTTATTTCTGAGACATGTATTGTTGAGTCTCGATCAGCTGCGTAGAAAGTTTCCGATCTTGTACACCGCTTTCTTGGACGACTTGAGAATGGCGGCATGAAACTGGAACACGTGCCACATTCCCTCAGATACCTGTAAGGTGACGTCGACGCCCGCTTCTTTCATTGCTGCTTCGGCGCGGGTAGCGTCAGAGAGTAATATCTCGTCCGAACCTACCTGAATCAGAGTACGCGGGTAGCCACTCATGTCGCCAAAAAGAGGAGAGATACCCGGCTCATCTTTGGCTGATTCTGCCGCGTACATGGCCGCTGAGGAGGTTAACCAATCAGGGTGGAGCATCGGGTCTATACGACGATTACTTTCCATTGTTGGGCCGCTACACGTGAGGTCGCACCAAGGCGACAACAGAACCATGGCGTTAGGTTGCGCATAGTCCGTCTGGCTGATGCGCTCGGCCAATGCCATCGCTAATCCACCGCCAGCGGAATCCCCTACCAATACGATGTCCTGATGACGCGATAGCAGGTCGGTATACGCTGCCATGGCATCGTCCAATGCGGCTGGGTACGGATGCTCAGGCGCCAGACGATAGTTCAGAATGAAGGCTTCACGCTCTGTGGTGCGGGCAATGCGGGCGACCATCTCACGATGACTGTCTGGTGAACCGGTACAGTAGGCACCGCTATGAAGATAAAGGATGGCACCGTAGCAGGGGGTGGGCGTTAGCTGGCGCGTATCGATGCCTGCTAATTCAGTGCTACGTTCTTTTATACCGCCGGGCATGGGCGTAAAGCGAAGAAGATCGAGGCGCTTACGTTGGGTGGCAACCGTCACGCGGGGATTAAGTTGTGATTTGACGGTCAGGGTAACCAACCGACGCATGATGGTCTGCATCATCGACATGTTATGTGTGCCTCAAAAAAAGAGCGGGCTGTCCGTAAGGAGCCCGCCTAAATTGGGTGCCGCTATGAAGTGGCGATCATGAACATGGCGAATGCCAATGACTTTAATGTACGCCTGCCCCGAGTAAACAGGGGCAAGGCGCGGTAAAGAAGCGTCAGGCATTCATCACGAAATGTCGTTACTCCACGAGCAACAGGCTGAGCCCTGGCCAATAAGTAATAATCAGCACGGTTGCCAACAGTATAAAGAAGAACGGCAGGGTCGCACGATATAACGTCATTACTGGCTTATTAAAACGGAAACTGGCAATAAACAGGTTCATACCCACCGGCGGGGTAAAGTAACCAAGCTGCATATTGGCCAGGAACAGGATACCCAGATGAATAGGGTGGATTCCGTACTGCACCGCAATTGGCAGGATGATTGGAATCATAATGACGATGGCGGAAAAGATATCCAACATCATGCCCAGAATCAGTAGGAACAGGGTCAACAGCAACAGGAAGGTAAAGCCGTCAGTGACGTGGGCCTGAATAGTATCGAATACTTTCTCAGGTACACCTGCATCAATCATGTAGTTGGTTGAGGCAAGCGACACCGCCAGAATCAGAAGTATTGCCCCGACGAGTTTCATCGAGTCGCGCATTACAACCGGAAGTTGAGTCAGTGAAATCTCGCGACGAATAATGACCGTCACGATAAGGACATAGAATGCGGTGATGGCTGCTGCTTCGGAAACGGCGAAGAAGCCGCCGTAAATGCCACCCAGAACCACAAAGGGCAGTGGAATCTCCCACGCACTGTCCTTGATAGCGGCCCAAGCCTCTTTGCCATCAAACGTTTTATTGGACTGAGGCAGGTGTCGTGACTGCCAGGCGCTGTACAGAGACAGAGCCGTGAGCATCAGTAATCCCGGAAGAATACCCGCCAGAAACAGGTCATCAATACTGACCGGTGTATCGAGCGACATTTGCTGAGCGATGACGCCGTAGAGAATCAGCGGCAATGACGGGGCAAACAGAAGACCTAACGAACCTGAGGTGGTGACCAGACCCAGATTGAAGTTTTCACGGTATCCGGCTTTCTGTAGCGCGGGTACTAACAACGCACCCAGTGCAACAATGGTGACACCAGATGCCCCGGTAAATGCGGTGAACAGAGCACATGCCGCCAGAGCAACAATGGCCAGGCCACCCGGCATCCAGCCCAGGAAAGCATCGGTAATGCGCACCAGACGCTGCGGCGCCTTACTTTCACCCATCAGATAACCGGCAAAGGTGAAGAGCGGGATGGCGATGAGTACTGGCATTTCCGCGACGCGATAAATTTCTACGGCCATGACCTGCAGGTCGACTTCAGTCTGAAAGAAGCCCCACATCGCCGAGGCAGCAATCACAGCAAACAAAGGTGCGCCTGCCAGTGCGAGCAAGAGCAACAGAGTTGGGATAAGAATACTCATGCGACTTGTTCCTTACCCAGTGCCGTTGCAACGCTTTGTATGAAGAAACGCAAGGCCATCAGGCCGAAGCTGAAAGGGATAATTAACTGAAGCGGCCACGCAGGGATATCGGCGAAGGCAATATCCTGAAACTCAAAGGCGAGCTCAACATATTGGGCCGAGTACCAGCCGACCAAGCCACAGACGACGGCGGCAAATGCCCGGGTGATGGTCGATGCAACCCGATTGAGTAGTGGTCCGCCGAGTTTTGATATCAGATCGATACTGATGTGCTCTCGCGAGCGTGTCGCCAGCAGAGCGCCGAGTAAACCAATCCATAGCACCATGACCCGCAGCAGAGGCGGAATCCAGGAAATACCGCCGCCAAACAAGGAGCGTGCGAGGATGTCGTAGCCAGCCAGAATAATCATGGCCAGCAATAACAGCACGAGTACGCTGTCTTCAAGGCGGTGTAGCCAACGGGTCAGGGTCGCCATTATTACTCCTGACGTAATTCTTGTAAGCGCTGTTGCAGCTGCTTGAAGACATCCACTGGGTAGACATTTTTGTCGGCCAGCTCGGCTACAACGCCGGTTGCCAGTTCTTCCCATGCCTGCTTATCCGCATCGGACAGCTCGACAAACTCGATGCCGTTTTGTGCCAGCGCATCGCGTGCGCCTGCTTCGTCCTTCTCGTTCTGTGCGTCCATCTGTGCAAACGCGTCGGCCATAATGCGCTTCACGATTGCCTGATCAGCGGCGTTGATCTTTTTGAATGCCTTTTGATCAACAATGATGGCGCCGGTCAGGAACAGCAGTGGGAAGTCGGTGACGTATTTCACTTTGGTGTGCCACTGCAGCGCAATCGCTGAGGATGCGTTTACCACGATGGTGTTGATCAGGCCTGTCTGAAGGCTGGTGTAAACGTCAGACAGTGGCAGTGAGATCGGCTCAACGCCGCCGTTCTCGAATGTGGTTTCACCGATCAGGTCACCCTCGGGTACCCAGACTTTTTGCTTACGCGCGTCATCGGAGGTACGGATTGGCTCATCGGACATCATGTAGGCAAATCCGGCTTCTGAAATGCCGAGTACGACATAACCTTTTTTGCCGAGCTCTTCGACGATGTAAGGGTCAAACTCTTCACGCACAGCCCGCAGTTCTTCGAGGGTGCGGAAGGTAAAGGGCAGGTTGTAGAGCTGCGAGGCGGGCGAAATGTTGATCAGAGAGCCCGTCGCAACCGCGCCACCTTGTAGCTGGCCGATGCGCATCTTACGCAGAACACTTTTATCGCTGCCCTGTACACCACCGGGGAAATATTTAATTTTTACGCGACCTTCGGTCTCCGCCTTGATGTCAGCGGCGGCTTGGCGCATAACTTTCATCCAGCCGGTGCCGTCAGGGGCGAGTGTTGCGATTTTCAGCGTTGCGGCGTGGGCAGCAGGTGCCATCATGCTGATGATCAGCAGGAGGGATGCAAAAATTCTCATAGATTTCTCACTCAACAGGGATTACTCGAAATAGTCGGCAGACTCAGCCAGCAGGGTTTCAGCCTGGCGCTGCGCAAGTCGGTTGATCAGGGTAAGACCTTCGGCATAAGGATCGGCCTCCAACACCTCGGTCAACAGTGTGTCGTGCAGTTCTTGTTCGAACATCAGGCGTGCATACTGCTTCGCATACAGCACTTTTGCCATCAGGTGTTGGCCATCACTCAGCTTGATGGCTTTCTCAAAGTGGGCTTTACCGATTTCAGGTTTGCCACCGACGGAAGGCGGCAACTGGGTGGTCAGAACGCCCAGGTACACCTGAACGGTCGCATTGTCATAGCCTTCATCGTAGCTTTCGACCCATTCCATCAAGGATTTAACTTTGCTGACCTGAGCAATGGCGTTCCAGTCGCTGGTGTTGGCTTGAATCCAGCCAGCCCATGCAGCGCCGTAGGCATAAAACATATCGACGTCATCGGCGTCGTAATTGACGGACAGTCCACGTGCCAGTTCGTCGGCAGGACCATCGACCAGTGCACAGGCGTCCTCGTCGTATTCACACAGTGCGCGGCGTGCGTAAGAGAGTGCTTTGTCGGCCATAGACTGAGCCTGCGCTTCGTCTTGGGCAAAGACACCGGCATAGGCTCCGTAGAGTTGTGCACCAGCCAGCAGGAAGCGTTCGTTTTCTGGGTACGTCAGAATCAGGGCATCGAGCATCAGCAAATAGGCCGGGGCGCCATCTGCAACGACTTCAGGGTCATCCTGATTAAGCATGGCTCGGGAAAGGTTGTCGGGCAGTTTCGTGACAGAGCAGGCGCTCAGAAACAGACTGAGCGCTAATACGGTTATTTTTTTCATGATGACATCAGGATCAGGGTGTCGGGCGATTGTACACCGCCCGACGGGTGGTTTCACCCAATGCCGGTTATACCTCAGCCATCTCAATCAGCTGGGTGGCTTCCTCAACGGAGCGTAAGCCAAAGTCGATACCCAGCCCGCGAAGTATTTCCCAGTTCACTTCGTTATCGCTGTGCTCGGCGATGGTTTTTTTCGCCATAAATTGGGCAATTTCCTGTATAGATTTAATTAAGGCGTAATCTGCCGAACTGGAGCTGAGTCCATCGATAAAGTTGCGATCGATTTTGACGAAATCCACAGGCAGCGCTTTCAGGAAGTTATAGGAGGACTGTCCTGTACCAAAGTCCGAGAGCACGAACTTGCTGCCAAGCTTGCGCATTTCGTGCATGAAGTCGGCAGCGTCTGTCAGGTCATGAATGGTGGCCGTCTCATTCAGTTCAAAGCAGAGTTTCTCGACCGGCACGTCGAATTCGCGCGATTGCTCTGTCAGGAACTCCAGCAGACTGTCGTCACTGAATGCGCGGCCAGAAAGGCGTATATTAAAGCGCTCAATCGGTGCGGCCTCGTCTGGGTTGGCGCGTATCCAGTCGAGTACCTGATCGATGACCCAGCGATCGATGGCGTACATACGGTTGTAATTCTGCGACGCCTGAAGGAATTCCTGAGGTGGAATTTCGATCCCCTGTTCGTCTTCTACCGCGATGGTGATCTCGTACTGGAGTGTGCCGTGATAGCGTGACTGAATCGGATCAATCGGAACGCATAGGATGCGTAGCGTGTTGGACTCAAGAGCTTTGCTGAGTCGGTTGCCCCAGCGCATAAAGAGTTCGTGACGCTCACGTGACGCATCGTCGTATTGGTAATGAACTATACGGTTCGTGCCTTTTTCTTTGGCCAGTTGGCTGGCAATTTCAGCACGTTCAAGGAGATCTGCTGCATCCGTGGTGTCGGCCGACATAGCAGCGAGGCCAATGCTGACTGTCATATGGAAGCTGTCATCAGCGTTGGCATCGTTACTGTCGATGGCGACTTTTTCTACCTGCGCCGAAATCATTCTGGCGCTGGCCTCTGCTTGTTCCAGATCCAGCCCCGTCATCAGAACGGCGAATTCGTTACTACCAACCCGTGAGCACAGTGCCTCGGGGTAGGCTTCCTGAAGAATAGTGGCCAGTGTCTGTAAGCAGAAGTCGCCCACGTCGACACCGTAGTTTTTGTTGATCAGCTTGAATTGATCAATGTTGATCATGGCCAGGGTCTGTCGTGCTACATTCTTCTGAGTGTCGGCAACACGATTGGCAAGCAGACTCAGGAAGTGCTGACGGTTAATCAGGCCCGTCAGTGGGTCCGTATTCGCTTGGGCAGACAAGTCAGCGTAAATCTGCTGAACTAGCTTATCGATACTCTGATCGACCGGTGTTTCTTCCTGCTCGTAAATGCGCTTGATAAGCCCGTCTTCCATCGCGCGGGCGAGCTCGTTAAAGCGATAATCATGCACACGCATACCTGTGTGGTTGACGCAGGCGTAGCGGGTTTGATCCGCTGCAATCCAGGCGACCGATACTGACTGTCCGGTTTCGGTCAGCAGGAGCATGTCTCCAACCTGCAGGCTCAGGACACGGCGCGCCCCTTTACCTGTAACAGCTTCTTCCTCGTCCGGTTCTTTGTACTCCGGCAGGTCAATGGCGTGAGTCAGGTTGCCTTCTTCAAGGTGCGCCGTAGCCGCAGCCATAATGTCTTTATGCCACTGCTCGTGCTGGGCGAGAGGACCATTTAATTGATCCAGCTCGGAACGTGCCAGATCCATCAGCGGGGTGAATTTTTCCATCAGTTCTGCGCGGCCTGCGTTCTTTTCGCTGAAAAGAATCAGAACCTGGCGGTACAGTTTTACTGCACCTTTAAAGCGTGCGCTGTCCGGACCTTCTCTCAATAGCAGCAGGCACAACATCTGCTGCCAGCCTTCCTGCAACCAACGAATCACGCATTCGGGCAGGGTGCGTCCTGAGGTGTCGTTTCCTATCAGCGCATTGACGCGCTTATGAGCCATGTACAGACGGTACTCACCCTCTGCGGCCTCGGCGACCCGGTCTGAATTCTGTCGGACCTTACGCTCGGCAGTGCCGACAAGGAGTTGCAGATTTTCAACCAGCTCTTCCATCTGACGTGGCTCTGAGCTGGGGTTTTCCAGCACCGGCGCGATCATCTCTTCGAGCGCGGCTTTGACGCGCTTCTGGCCTGAACTGGTAATTTTGCCCAAGCGCCCCAGCAGGTTGAAAATCAAACGCCCCGGATGTTGTGGATTGAACAGGAGTGACGGGTCGTCCAGCATCAAGCGCAGCAGGGGCCAGCCGAGCTGCTCGACACTGGGTTTTACGAATTCGGCCATGCTCGGGTTGTTCAACAGGTTACGGGTAACCTGTTCAACGGTGTCGATGGCGTGTCGGGTGTCTTCGGGCAGACTGGTATCCTGAGCGGCCAGCTGCTGTTCCAGTTGTTCGACGACGTTCTGTTCGCTGAGCGGGGTGCTGGTATCGAGAGATTGCACGACTTCGCTGACAACATCCGCTTCAGCAACTGGCAGCACAGTGGTTTGTCCGCTGGCTTCCGCCTCTTTCTGATGTCTCAGTGTTAGCAGCTGCTGAATATTGGCGTAGGCTTGTTGCGCCTCGCCCTGATGTCGCGCGAAATCAAACATGGAATCACCACGTCGGTTCGGGTCTGAACGTCGGTTGTGATTCTCCCCACCGATTTTAGGAATGGCGTTTGTATCTGTTTCATTGCCTGTCTCAGCATCAGAGACGGGTGCATTAACGGTAGCAGGGCGCGATTTCCGATAGCGAAATGTAATCGGAATATTGATCTGGCGGATGCAGGACTGATATGTGGCTTTCAACAGGCCGACTGCGGCTTTTTCAAAGCTCTCAAAAGCCAGTTCGCGGGCTTCATGAGGTAAGCCGAGAATATCGATGCAGTCACGGAAAGCTTCAGTCACTGTATTCGGGCCGACCGGGTTAAAGCAATCGCTCACATCCGCAGACGAGAGGGTATCTAACAGCTGTCTCAGTTCGAAACTTTCCTGACTCAGGAAAGACTGCATATGAGATGCTGTTACTTTCGCCATTAACCAGTCTTCAAAGTCACTCTGACGCACCAGCGACAGCGCGACGGCACCTTCGTATTCTTCGCTTTCGTCGGTCAGTTTGGGTTCGCCGGCTAACCAGCGTTCAAGTTGATGGGCGAGAATCTGTGTAAAACGCTCGCAGAATTCGGATGACTTACTGCGCACCTGAGCTTCGAGTTTCATCCACAGCTGCTGTTCGGCTGTGTTGCGGGCGAAATCAGATTTGGTGTAGGTCGCTTCGATAAACTCGGGTAACCATTGCTTCGGCAAGCGCTCGATCAGAGAGCCTGCTTCGCCGCTGAACAGGTCGCGGAAACGCTGTCGCTGCTCGGGAGGCAGGCCCTGACCCGAACGGCTCTGGTTGTATTCCTGCATTTCCAGGAAGAGTTGGCCGTCGGCCTGATGAACTCGTACGCCGAGAGCGCCTTGCTCTTGATGTACCAGATCGACTTCGGCCTTAACGGGCGTGCTGAGTTGCAACTCCAGAAGCATAGGGCCCGATTGCTCGGGTATTGGTGAATGAGGCCAGTGAATCTTCATGCCAGCATGTGAGTAGTCCTGAATCAGACACTCGTAGCCGCTACCGTCATTCAATACCAACCGCGCGTTTACCTGACTGGAGAAGCGCGGATGCTTCCGTAATTCACTGCTCATTATTGTTCCCTGCTGCTTTTCGCCGAGCGTGCTTCCATCCCGTATCCAGCACGCGTAGCTACAGTCTAACGGGTTCTTGCACTAATGGTAAATCTCACCGATCGGACGCGTCCTTTTTGGCAAAGTGATGCGGATACTGCGCCAGATCAATGTTTCCCGGCGTGCTTTTGACAAGATACAGCGGCATGCTCGATAAGATTTTTATATTGGTATATTCTTATCTGGTAATATGTCTGAGTTTGCATTTTGATGCGCACCGAAACGCGTGACGCACGACCGGTATTCGATACACGAGGAGATCCACCATGATCAGTGAAAGCCTGGTCGATCTATCGCGGCTCCAGTTCGCGATAACGGCCTTCTACCACTTTCTGTTTGTACCCCTGACGTTGGGGTTGTCGTTCATACTGGCGATTATGGAATCGGCGTATGTACTCTCCGGAAAGCAAGTCTATAAGGATATGACGAAGTTCTGGGGTAAGTTGTTCGGTATCAATTTTGCGCTCGGCGTAACCACCGGTCTGACGATGGAGTTTCAGTTCGGAACCAACTGGGCGTATTACTCACATTATGTTGGCGATATTTTTGGTGCTCCCTTAGCCATTGAGGGTTTGATGGCGTTCTTTCTTGAGTCGACCATGATCGGTTTGTTCTTCTTCGGTTGGGATCGCCTCAGCAAAGTGCAGCATCTTGTTGTTACCTGGCTGGTGGCCATTGGTTCGAATATGTCCGCTCTGTGGATTCTTATTGCCAACGGTTGGATGCAGAACCCGGTTGGCGCTGAATTCAATTTCGACACCATGCGTATGGAAATGATGAGTTTCACCGAGGTGATTTTTAATCCGGTTGCTCAGGTTAAATTTGTACACACGGTATCGGCAGGCTACGTCACCGGAGCCATGTTCGTGCTGGCGATTTCGGCCTACTACATGCTGAAGAAACGTGATTTACCTTTTGCGCGCCGGTCCTTCGCTATCGCCTCAAGCTTTGGCCTTGCCTCGATTCTCTCGGTCATTATTCTCGGTGACGAATCAGGCTACGAAATCGGTGATGTTCAGAAGGTGAAACTGGCTGCCATCGAAGCGGAGTGGGAAACACACGAAGCGCCGGCTGCGTTCACGCTGTTTGGTATCCCTGATCAGGAAAACATGGAAACCGACTACGCGATCAAAATTCCGTATGCATTAGGTCTGATTGCTACGCGCTCTGTAACGGAGGAAGTCACCGGTCTGAAAGACTTAATGGCAGAACATGAAGTCAGAATTCGCAATGGTATGGTGGCCTATGATCTCCTGACGCAGATTAAGGCAGGAGATCGCTCAGATGAGACCATGGCGGACTTTAAGTCCCGTGTAGATGATCTTGGTTACGGCCTGTTATTGAAAAAGTATGTCGAGAATCCTGCTGAGGCCACCGAGGCGGATATCCAAAAAGCCGTGGATAACTCGATACCGGCCGTTGCGCCCATGTTCTTCACTTTCCGTATTATGGTTGGTCTCGGCTTCCTGATGCTGATACTGATTGGCTTGTCTTTTTATTACAGTGCTAAAGGCACAGCAGAAAACCAACGCTGGTTGCTTTATGCATTACTTTTCTCTTTGCCTGCCCCATGGATTGCCTGTGAGATGGGGTGGTTCGTGGCGGAGTTTGGTCGCCAGCCATGGTCTATTGGTGAGATTCTGCCTACGCACCTGTCTGCTTCAACGCGTTCAGTGACCGATATTCTGCTGAGCCTCGCTGGGTTTATCGCCTTCTATACCGTTCTGCTGATTGTAGAGATGTATCTGATGATCCGCTTTGCCCGCCTTGGACCGTCCTCCCTGCACACCGGACGCTATCACTGGGAACAAAGCAATCACACACCTACCACCGCATCGGCACAGGCTTAAGGAGGCGAATATGGATTACGAACTACTTAAAATTATCTGGTGGGTACTGATTGGCGTATTGCTTATCGGCTTTGCTGTGACAGACGGCTTTGACATGGGAGTGGGTGCACTCTTACGGGTGATTGGCAAAACCGACACCGAACGTCGGGTCATGATGAATACCATTGGCCCGCACTGGGACGGCAACCAGGTTTGGTTTATCACAGCGGGCGGTGCCATCTTTGCGGCCTGGCCGGTAGTGTACGCCGTCGCCTTCTCGGGATTTTACTGGGCGCTATTACTTGTGTTGTTTGCGATGTTCTTCCGCCCGGTCGGGTTTGAATACCGCTCGAAAATTCAGGACACCCGCTGGCGTAGTGCCTGGGACTGGTGCCTGACAATTGGCGGCGCGGTTCCCGCTCTGGTGTTTGGCGTGGCATTTGGCAATTTATTGCTTGGCGTTCCTTTTGGGTTGGATGAGTTTATGCGTTCTACTTACACGGGTTCGTTCTGGGCATTGCTTAATCCATTTGGATTGCTGTGCGGGCTTGTCAGCCTGTTGATGTTGGCGATGCACGGAGGTACGTATTTGCAGATGCGCACTGCGGGTGATCTGCATGAGCGTGCACGCCGGATATCGCTTCTACTGGCGTTAGTGGTTGCTGTGTTGTTCGCTGCGGGTGGCGTCTGGGTCAGCATGATGGATGGATATGTTATTCAGACCTCGGCGGACCTTGCTGGAGTGGTCACACCGCTGGATAAAACGGTGGTGTTGAAAGAAGCAGGCTGGCTCGATAATTACGGCAAATATCCGTGGATGCTGATTGCACCTATGCTCGGCTTTGCGGGTTTGATTCTGACCATACTGACGAGCATGGCCAATAAGGGTTCGCTGGCATTTATCAGCAGCTCGCTTGCCGTCACCGGTATTATCCTGACTGCAGGGTTCAGCTTATTTCCATTCCTGATGCCTTCGAGTAGCACACCGGATCACTCCCTCACCATGTGGGACGTCACCTCCAGTCAGACGACGCTGAATATCATGTTCTGGGTGGCGATGGTCTTTGTGCCGATCGTATTGAGTTACACCATTTGGGGTTACTACAAAATGTGGGGTCGCCTGACGACCGACTTTATTGAAGAAAATCAGTATTCAACCTACTGAAGGAGAGTTGATATGTGGTACTTCGCCTGGATTTTAGGTGTTCTTCTGGCCTGTTCTTTCGGTGTGATTAACGCCCTTTGGTTAGAAATGAACGAAGACCTGGATCGTGAGCCAGACCTGGACGACGTTCAGTGATGGTTACAGAGCTCCCGCTGGGAGCTCTGATACTTACCTCCCTCCGGCATGATCGTGCTTCCGAATCTTTTTTAAAAAAGTGACATCCAGACTCTGAATTGCTGCGTATAGGTCAATGCACACTCTGTGTATAACCTGAAACCGGGAGCAGTTATGAAAACGCACGTTACCCTTTTGCTCGGCGCCATGACGGCACTGACCGCCATGAACGCAGTTGCCTCCAGCCACCGCGAAGCACCAAACGTTACACGCTTACCTGCTATAGACTCGACCGACTTTTACGCTTTCCGCAGTTACGAAGCGGGTCGCGAGGAATTCGTCACATTAGTTGCTAACTACATTCCTTTGCAGGACGGTTACGGTGGTCCGAACTATTTTGCCATGGACCCGAATGCACTCTACGAAATCCACATCGACAACAACGGTGACGCGGTAGAAGACATCACGTTCCAGTTCCGCTTTGAGCAAAAGCTGGGTGCAATGGGAGCAGGCGTTGCACTGCCAATTGGTGAGGGTGAAAACCAGAAGAACGTGGCCATTCCACTGAAAAATTTCGGTAACGTTGACAACGACGATAAAGCGAATTTCTACGAAACCTATTCCATCACCAAAGTGACTGGCGACCGCCGTACTGGCATGGCAATGGCGTTAACTGGCGACAATGGTCCTATCTTTGCAAAGCCACTGGATAACATCGGTGAGAAATCCTTTAGCGATTACGAAGATTATGCAGGCGACTTTGTACACAATGTATCGATACCAGACTGTGGAGTTGGTCGGGTATTCGTTGGTCAGCGCAAAGACCCCTTCGTTGTGAATCTGGGCAAGACCTTTGACCTTGTGAACTACACGCCTTTGGACGCCGACGGCAGTGCACAAGATGATGCCAACGACGATTTAGCAGATAAAAACGTCACTGCGATCGCCTTAGAAGTACCGATCAGTTGTGTTGTAGCCAATTCGGAAAGCCCGGTGATTGGTGCATGGACCAGTGCTAGCCAGCCTCAGGCCCGTATACTCAACCCTGAAGCCACGTTTGCTAAGCCAGAAGTAAACGGCGGTGCCTGGACTCAGGTCTCCCGTCTGGGTATGCCGCTCGTGAATGAAGTGGTGATTGGCCTCAGTGACAAAGACACATTTAACGCCTCAGAACCAAAAGA
>PDUK01000168.1 GCA_006212115.1 Thalassolituus sp.
GATTCAGCCCGGCCGTTATTTCGGTGAACTTCTCGTCACTGGCGCCGGTGGTAACCGGGCGTGCCTGGTACTCGCCGTCGTGATGTACAAACACTACGGTATTGCCTTCGTGGGTTTGCAGGGCGCGATTCTCAACCCTTACCTGCGCGACGGTTTCTGCGGTTGTGATGTGAGCAAGCGCTACCGCGCCCGGCGTCAGGTCGCCATGTGGGTTAGGCACCTTAGCCCGCGCTCGCCAGTAGGGTCGGCCATGGGCGGGAGGGGCAATCGATTCGATCTGTGTCGAGATTTCGTGGGCAGGCAGCGTCACCTGCTGTCCGACAGCAACCTGAGTCCTTTGAGATGGGTGTACTGGAATTTCCAGCCAGAGCTCGGACAGGTCAACGATGACGAACAGAGGGTCGCTGGTGGCCACATTGCCCGCGGCGGCGTGACTGTCGCTGATGACGCCTGAGATAGGTGATCTGACCTCATAGCGACTGAGGCTTATGTTGCTTTCAATACCGGCCAGTAGTTGTCCTTTGGTGACGGCGTCGCCCGGCGCAACCTGTACATCAGTGATCAGCCCGGGAAAGCGTCCGCTGAGGTTCACCTCCTGCTGGGGAGGTATCACCAGTGTTGCGTAGGTGGGCAGGCTTGTACTGACTGGGCCCGGTGAGGCATGTGCGATTTTGATGCCATTGGCGTTTGCCATGGAAGCCGATATCTCGGTCGTCTCGGTACTGTCGTTATGTTCGTGCTCGTGCTCGTTCTCCAGTTCATGGCTGTGCTCTGAATCATGGTTGTGATCAGCGGATGCATTCACGACTAAAGGTAAGCAAAGCAGCAAGCAAATCGTCAGAGTGTATGGTCGGGTAATCAATGTGATGTGTTTTTTCAGACCCACAGCCGGGCCGACAACCCTATTTGCTGCAGTGTGCATAATTGGTGAATTCATAGAATTTCCTGAATAGCGTATGTATCAGGCAGCCACGCGGCTGCCCGGAATTGAACTGTTTACCGTTGGGCTATTCAGGCGATCGGAGGGCGATAGATGCCAGTAACGGGTGACTGCGGAGTCTGAAGAAATGGGCGGGGCTGCTTAATAATTACACTGCTCAGTTTTAGGATGGACCAGCGTTGAGGCAGTGTGGTGGGGGTGACATGCTGATGCGCATGGCACTCCGCATGACCGCTATTTTCACATGGCTCATTGTCGTTGTGCTCACTGTGAACGAAACCATGCTGATGATCACTGGCTTGCGGGTTATCCGGATGATGGTCAGTTGAGTGATGTACCAGATCAGCGGCATTAGGGTCCGCTGAGAAAATATCCGTGATTTCGTTATAGGGCGCCAGGCTTTGCAACAGCAACACAGCCAGCATTAACACCATTACTGGTGATGAGATGCATCGTGTTTCAGACGGATGGATATGGCGCATGCTGGTGAACTAATGGTCTGTTGTCGTAGTCAGTTGAACGATTACCGACCCCCATTCAGCGTGATTACGCGAGCGTTTGCATGAATGCTGGTGGCGTTTGCTGGTCGGCTACATTAATCGCCGACGCTTTAGTATAGTCATACTCTGCTCACAGCAGGATCTCAGGAATGGTTCAGGAACACCAGTCAGACGTGACGTTTCGTGACGAAGATTTAGATGGCTTACGCAAGCAGATGCTCAGTTTTGCGCGGCTGCAGCTGAGCGATGAGCATCTGGCTGAGGATGCGGTACAGGAAGCGTTAGCCGGGGCGCTGAAGAACGCATCGTCGTTCAGTCGCCAGTCGACGTTGAAAACCTGGGTCTTCTCTATTCTTAAACGCAAAATTGCCGACATATTACGTGGTCAATATCGCGAGCCCGTGCGCGAAGCCTGTAAGGATTGCGCAACGGATGACGACGAACCTTTTGATGACCGTGGACATTGGCAGGCTGGCGCGACGCCACGGCGCTGGGGAGACACGCACGCACTCACGGACAACACGCAGTTCTGGCAGGTGTTTGATACTTGCCTTGAAGCTTTGCCTGCCGAACAGGCACGTGTGTTTATGATGCGGGAGTATATCGAGCTGGACTCGGCTGAGATCTGCGCGTCGCTTGAACTGACAACCAGCAACCTGCATGTGCTTCTGCATCGCGCCCGGCTGCGGTTGCGGGAGTGTCTGGCCAATAATTGGTTTCAATAATCGTTCGGGAGGACCATCTATGTTGAGTTGTGAACAGGCCACCCGATTGCTGTCGGAGAGTCAGGAGCGCTCGCTGACTCTGTCTGAAAAAATGAATCTGAAAGTACACACGGCAATGTGTTCGGGGTGTCGTAATTTTGGCCGCCAGTTAACCTCGCTCCGCGAACTGATTCGTCAGGACAAAGAGGACTCTGCTCAGGCTGAGAAAACCTCAGATAAATGACGCTGGGGCCTTCAAATTGTTGTGCCGTTAATCCGCTGGGCAGATAACACATGGGCAGGTAACACACTCACGTAAAACCTGAGAACAAAAAAAACGGCAGTGTCATAAAGTCTGTAAGACATACCGGCCTTTAGCGACTCATTTAGTATTCTTCTCTCTTAAAGGCCGACCCCATGATCCAAACTACAACAGAATATTACCGAGCCGTACTGCAGCGCATACAGTCCCTTGATGGCCTGGCACCCCTGCTGCTGCGACTGTATCTCGCTCCTGTGATGATGCAGGCGGGCTGGACCAAGTTTCAGTCTTTCGACAGCACCGTAGCCTGGTTTGGTAACTCCGAATGGGGGTTGGGTCTGCCTTTCCCTGAAGTCATGGTGGTGCTGGCAGCAGGCACCGAGCTGGTGGGCGGTGCACTGCTGATACCGGGCATTGCAGTGCGGTTGGTCAGTATCCCGCTGATGGCGACCATGG
>PDUK01000169.1 GCA_006212115.1 Thalassolituus sp.
TGATGACTTACCCCCGCCGGAATCTCGTCCGCATGGTGTGTCACATACAGAAGCGTAATGGTCTTCTGCTCTGACAAGCGGCGGATAAACGCCAGCACCATTTCACGGCTGGGGTCATCCAGCCCCTGACAGGGTTCGTCGAGAATCAGCAGCGGCGGCTGTTTAATCAACGCACGGGCAATCAACACCAGACGCTGCTCTCCATACGACAGGTGATGCAGGCTCTGATTGGCTTTCTGGCGCAGGCCGATGATTTCCAGCCATTGCTCCGCAAGACGACGGTCATCGTCCCCCGCCGCCTGATACAAGCCAATGCTGTCGTACAAGCCAGAAATGACGGTAGTCAGGACATTCGTTGTTGCGCGGTATTCCCACTGTAACGACGAAGACACCAGACCGATGTGCTTTTTGATATCCCAAATGGTTTCGCCACTGCCTCGCTTCATACCAAACAGATACAACTCGTTTCGATAGCACTGAGGGTTATCGCCGGTGATCATCTGCAAGAGGCTGGTTTTACCGCAACCGTTCGGGCCGGTAATTGCCCAGTGCTCCCCCGGCTCAACCTGCCAGTTGAGATCAGAAAATAGTGTGCGCTCGCCATAGACGATCGAGCCATTCACCAGACGTACCAACGAGTCATCAGCGTTCAAACCGTATTTCACCGGCGCTTCCGGGAATTCCGACAATGGCTTATCAAAGTGCAGTAACGAATGCACCTCAGGCGAGGTGAGTACCAACTCACGTTCACCCTGAACTAATAAGCGGGCATCGTGAACAAACGCCAGATGCGTCAGCCAGTCTGGCAGTTCATCCAAACGGTTAGCCACCCATAACAGACGCTGGCCACTCTCATGCAGTTTAAACAGTGCTTCTGCAAGCGCCTCACTGCTTTTAGCATCCAGACCTTCAAGTGGTTCATCCAGAATTAGCAAATCGGGTTTCTGCCGTACCGCATTCACCAGCATGACCTTACGGCTCTCACCCGTCGATAAAGAGCGGAAACCTTGCGACAAAATGCGCTCTATTCCCAGTAACTGAATCCAGTCGGCAACCTCCTCGACCGGCGCGAGCAACTCGCTGACCAGCGTACCGATATCTTGCTGGTCCATCAGGTCCGATTCATCTTCGCGACGCTCCTGCTCGATGAGCGCAGCCTGCGCCTCAAGCGACACAAACGCGACGCGCTCGGGCAAGCCTGAAACCTCACCGTGACTCAGGCACACATCACCGGCAAACAACCGCGACAGCACCGTCTTACCACTGCCATTCGTCCCGATAATGCCCCAGGTCTGATCCGCAGACACCGACCAGTCATCAACAACAAGATTTCGTCCGTCATGCAGACGCGCACGGAGTTCTTTAAATTCAGTTTTCATCGGAATAAACATAAAGAGTCAGAAGAGTAATTCAAAGCAAGAGCAACGCTATTGTCTGATACGTCTCTCGGAGTGCTTCTACGATGTGGTAATTAGATCATAGCCAACTAACTTATCGAAAGCGTAGGTGAGCGGTGCCGTTAACGCGTCGGTGAGGCGCTGCCACAAGGCCGGACGTTATTGAGAAAACGGAGTTTAGAGCGCTAAATGAGTATTTCGAAATAACGTCCAACACAGTGGAAGCAACGCAACCAGCGTTAACCCGGAGGCCACGACAGATCACGCCCACCGATAATATGCATATGCAAGTGGAACACCGACTGCCCCGCCCCTTCACCGTTGTTTATCACGAGGCGGAATTTATCTCCAAGACCTTCTTGCTCAGCCACCTTATTGGCAACCAACATCATGTGTCCCAGCAGCGAGGCATCTGTTTCTTCGGCATCACACAGGCGCGGGATCGGCTTACGCGGGATGACCAGAATATGCATAGGTGCCGCCGGAAACATATCCCGGAACGCCAGACATTGATCATCTTCATAAACGATTTTGGCATCCGCTTCGCCGCGGGCAATTTTTCCGAAAATAGTATCTTCTGACATAACAAAGTCTCGCTGGTTTAACTTCGCTAGAGAGTAACTGAATGCCGGAAGGATCACCACCTCCCCACTGACAGGTACAAGCCTCATTGCCAATCTTCCGAAAGTGTCTGGAAGGTGTCACACGCAAAAGGCACAATACTGAGATTACTAGACATTATGTAAGGAAACTCTCTTCATGAGTCACCATGAAAGAGCGGGGCAAAAAGCGCTCGCTACTGATCTTGCCAATATTCCACGCCTTGTCGCAGACTATTATGTGCGCCAACCCTCCAGCGATACTCTGGTGAGCTTCGGTACTTCTGGTCACCGCGGTAGCGCATCCGGCGGCTCTTTTAACGAAATCCACATTGCCGCCATCTGCCAGGCGTTAGTTGAATATCGCCAGCAGAATGATATTACCGGCCCGCTCTATATTGGCATGGACACTCATGCCTTGTCTGAATGTGCATTTATCACTGCAGTGGAAGTACTTGTAGCGAATGGCATCAGCGTTCGCGTTCAGCAAGGCCGCGGCTACACACCAACGCCAGTAATATCCCATGCGATTCTCACCTACAACCAGGGCAAGACCTCTGAGCTGGCAGACGGTGTCGTGATCACGCCATCGCACAATCCACCTCAGGATGGCGGTTTTAAATACAATCCGCCAAATGGTGGTCCTGCCGATACTGACGCAACCTCTCAGATTCAGGATCGCGCGAACGAGATTATTAACAACGGCAGTAAAGACGTCGTTCGTATGGACTTTGCTCCGGCGTGGGCATCTGATCTGGTTACCGAATATGACTACATCAAACCGTACGTTGATGACCTGAAAAACGTCATTGATATGGATGCTATTGCCAGAGCTGGCGTAAAAATCGGCGTAGACCCGCTTG
>PDUK01000170.1 GCA_006212115.1 Thalassolituus sp.
AAAGAACCGATGGGTCCATATTCCCTTGTAGCGCAACGCGGTTACCTACACGCCCGCGGGCATTGCCGATATCCGTCGTCCAGTCGAGGCCGAGAGCATCCGCACCAGTATCTGCCATAAGCTCAAGCCACTGACCGCCGCCTTTAGTGAACAGAATGACAGGGATCTTCTGACCGTCGTATTCACGAATGAGGCCATCAACAATCTGCTTCATGTACTTGAGAGAGAACTCGCGGTAAGCAACATCACTCAGGCTGCCCCCCCAGGTATCAAAGATCTGAACAGCCTGAGCACCGGCTTTGATCTGCCCGTTCAGGTAATCAATCACCGACAACGCCAGCTTATTCAACAGCTCATGCATGATGTCTGGCGTGTCGTACATCATGGCTTTGACGTGACGGAAGTCTTTCGAAGAGCCGCCTTCAACCATGTAAGTCGCCAACGTCCAAGGACTACCCGAGAAGCCTATCAGAGGCACACGGCCATTCAGCTCGCTGCGAATGGTCGAGACCGCTTTCAACACGTAATCCAGATCCGCTTCGGTATTGGCAATCGGAAGGTCAGCAACATCCTGCTCGGTACGAACGACCTTTTTAAAGCGTGTCGAAATACAGTCCCAGCCCCATAGCATCTGGGATCGTCAGGATATCAGAGAACAGAATCGCGGCATCCAGAGGAAAGCGCTCCAGCGGCTGGATCGTCACTTCGCACGCCAGCTCAGCGTTCTTGCAGAGAGACATAAAGTCGCCGGCCTGAGCGCGTGTTGCCTTGTATTCTGGCAGATAGCGCCCGGCCTGACGCATCATCCATATAGGAGTGCGATCCACAGGCTCACGCAACAAGGCACGCAGGAAACGGTCATTTTTCAACTCAGACATAAAACTTCCAGTGATATAAAAATTTCTGGCGGGGATAATAACAAAAAACCCGGCGCGGGGCCGGGTTACATGAGTCTATTCTGCGATCAAGGCACTAGCGTAACCTTTAGAGTGCTGCCGCCTTGAGCGGAAACTATTGTGAATGAAACTTCCTCGGGGGAATCCTCTGGTGTGTAAGTAACCAAATACAACTGACCAAAACTCGATGACAAACCAGTATAAGAAGTAGGCAGCAAACCAACAGAATTACTGACATCGCCACTTGTACCACCCACCTTATAACCAGAGCCAGAAACGGAGAAGGTTGTTCCGGACGCAGGGATTGCTCCGTTTCCATCAGTCACAAGCACCCAAAAAGCGCCGGAATCAAATGTCGTAGGATCGCCATCAAGATCAGCATCAAGATCACCATTAAATGGAGTAAAGGCATCACCTACTCTTGTATAGAGTTCATATGCCACCGTATCTTGCCTCGACTGAGAAAGGACCAGTGAATCTCTGACATGCATCAGGCTAGCACAATGCCCAAGTGCACGAGCTGCATCGCTACAAAGTGCACCCTGGTAGGTTGACGGAGCCGCATCTCGCACACCGTCGAAGTCATAGTCTGCAAAAAATTCAACCGGACCATTGCCATCCTCGTCCATATCCACTGTGTCCCCAGTGAGATAAACATTCAGAAGGTCATCATCCCTCATCGCCTCAGGCCAACTTTCGAAACCCTCTCCGACGTCGAAACGGTTGTTGTTATTACTGTCGGTGTAACCACCTTCCCCCTGGGTGTACGCGGTGATGGTCGTGATACCAAACGCTGAGGTACCCGCACTGACATTGCTCTCGTTGACAAAATTGCGATCATCGAACGCAGCATCCGACTCCATTCCTGGACGGTAGTCACCACCCGATGTCCAGATCACTGAGCAGAAACCACCTTCAGTCAGGCAAAAAGACTCGATATTGCCGCTTTCAGCGTTGAAATTGACGACGGTTCCATCAGCCACCGGGTTCTGAAATTGGTCAGCAACGGAGACGGTCACAACAACCTCTGCTCCGAGAAAGTCGTATGCGCCGGGGTTCAATATATCTGCCGCGATGGAGAAGCTATCCTGATCAGGAATACCTGTGGTCACAGACATTGGCAATGAACTGGTGCTGATTTCAGTGGAACCATCTGTGCCCAAGGTTGTTGCTATTACAGAAAAGATAGTGTGAGTAGTGCCGGCGCGCACCACAACACTGACGTTACCTTGCTCATTAGTCACAGACGAATCGAGAGCGAGGGAAACATCCCCAGTGCTCGGCGCGATACGAAAATCTACTGATTTGTTGGCAATCGGATTACCAGAGGTATCCGACACGTTAAATGTGACCGTTGAAGTTTTAGGGAGCACATTATTGCCGATAGTACTGATGGATACCGCGGGGCTCGAATAATCGACAAAAACCAACTCACCAACTTCTGCAGGTGCCACTGTGATTGTTCCGGACGCCACTGCGAGGCGCTCCGCAGTATTACCTGCCTCGTAAAGACTGAAAGTAACAAAATCTTCGCCTGAGCAACCCGTTGCGGTGTAGGTAACGGTCACTTCGCCACTTGAGGTGGTCGTATCCTCTTTACTGAAACCTGCACGTCCATCTGACGCACAACTGGAGTTAAAGATTACTGTGTATTCCTGTGAGACGATCTTCTTGCCACCGTTACCGGTATCGACAATAGTCGCTGTGATTTGTGTACTCCCTCCGGCAGACAGTGAGGCCGTGTTGATATTCAACACCCCCTCTTCATACGCATTACCAGTTCCACTACCGATCGAAGGGGTATCAATAGACGATGATGTCGTTACATCGTCAGTATCTGTGCTACCAGTGCCTCCGTCGCTGGAGTCGTTACCACCACTAGCAACCGGATCACCACCGCCCCCACATGCTGTAAGCACTGAAGCGAAAAATAAAGTAGCTAAGTAAGCGGGCAAACGCATAGGTGACCCCTCCCTGAATATAATTATTTGTGCCTTTCGCAGGCCCGTTTATCACAATCGTCCAAGAATACCTTGCTTGAAGCCTCAGCTCTAGCGCAAAAAAAGAAAACGCGACCGAAGTCGCGCTTTCTGGCGCAGTCGGTCACGTCCGACGGCAATGTCGTACTCTCACCGAGTCAGACGCTTATCTTAGACATCCAGATAATCCAGAATGCCTTCTGCAGCCTGACGACCTTCATAGATTGCAGTAACAACCAGGTCTGAACCGCGAACCATATCGCCACCGGCGAATACTTTCGGGTTAGATGTCTGGTGTTTGAACTCCTGCTCTTCCGGTGCAACCACACCGTCCCAGCTGTTGAGTTCGATACCAAAATCTTTAAACCACGGCGCAGGGCTTGGACGGAAACCAAAGGCCACCAGTACCGCATCTGCTGGCAGGATCTCTTCAGAACCTTCAACCACTTCAGGACGACGACGACCGTTCTCGTCTGGCTCACCCATCTTGGTGGTTACAACCT
>PDUK01000056.1 GCA_006212115.1 Thalassolituus sp.
GCTGGAAAGCCTTTATGGATGCCATGTTGCGCTGGCGCGACGAAACCGGTTACAGCCTCACAGAGCTGAGCCAGATTCTGTCCTGGTCTGTCGGTCCGCGAAGATAAAGGGTCGCGAAGATAAAGGGCTGCGAAGATAGGGAGTCTTTAGCGCCAATTAGCTAAAAGGTGTCGGTCGGGATTCTCTCGTCGTATACTCTGGGATGCGTTTTGTTCGTTTCTAAGGTTTGCTATTTATGTCTGGCTCGCACACTCCTGATCACCAACCTCGCCCATTCGTTGACTTACTGGTCAGTATCGTTGCGCCATCACTGATTTTGATGAAGCTGAGTGGTGATGAACATCTGGGTAGCGTAAATGCGTTACTGCTTGCTTTGGCTTTGCCGTTGGGCTGGGGGCTGTTTGAGCTGGTTAAGTACCGCAAGAAGAACTTTATTGCAGTGCTGGGCATGATCAGTGTTGGCCTGACTGGTGGTATTGGCCTGCTGGAACTGGATGCAGGTTACCTGGCTATTAAAGAGGCGGCGATCCCGGCGATTATTGGCTTAGCGGTGTTAATTTCGACGCAAACCCGCTACCCGCTGGTTCGTACTCTTTTGTACAACCCGAATGTACTGAACGTCGATAAGATCCACACTGCGCTCGAAAAGAACAACTCAACGGCCGAGTTTGAAGGACGTTTGCAAAAAGCGAGTTATTTCTTTGCCGGTACCTTCTTGTTCTCGTCGATTATGAATTACGTGCTGGCGAAGTGGATTGTCGTAAGCCCATCAGGCACTGAAGCCTTTAACGAGGAACTAGGCCGGATGACACTGCTGAGCTATCCGGTAATTGCGATTCCTTCCATGGTGATGATGATGCTGATCTTCTACTACTTGTGGCGGACGATTCGTCGACTGACGGGGTTCACTCTGGAAGAGGCTCTGGCGCCTCATTTGGCTGAGAAATAAT
The DNA here is from genome assembly GCA_006212115.1 of Thalassolituus sp. GTDB lineage: Bacteria > Pseudomonadota > Gammaproteobacteria > Pseudomonadales > Oceanobacteraceae > Thalassolituus. The sequence continues at coordinate 951 of PDUK01000056.1, forward strand.
ACTTTTCGTTACCCGCGCAGTAGCGATAATTTTATCGTCTACTGTAGCGGTAACGTTTAAGAAACACAGCTGCCGTCCGCGCTTTACCACCTCTGACCGGAACACCACTTCATCCCCCAACATAGCCGGACGCAATACCGATACATGCAGATCGTGCGTTACTGCTTCTTCGTTATCGCTTAGCAGACTCAGAAGCCCCGCGTACGCACACACATCACTGAGCACATACACGACCCCACCGTGAAATAACCCAGCAGGGTTGATCAGCTGATCCGTCACTGTAACGCAGATTTCACCTTGCCCGTCGTTTGAATGTATATCAACCACCCCAAGAAATTGGTGCAACGGGTGGCTGAGTACTGTCTGCAGGCGAGGATTCATAGTAGCTAGCTCAGTAGTCGACCGCAGGAAAAATCGACTCGGCGTACATCTGAAGTTCGTAGATCCATTCGAGTTTATGCGGATCATCGGCAACCCGTTGTGCAGCCTGCTCTAAAAGCGGAGCAAATTGCTCGAACGTCAGTAAGGGCGAACCGGGCACACCTTGCATCAGGCGCGATGTGCGATGCTGCTCCCAGCGTTCCCGCTCCTCTTCGCTTAGTGTGTCGGCGAAGTTACGGGCGCGGTAGCGGAACAGCATTTCTTCGCCGCGGTCATCCTGAAACGGACTCGGGTGGTCAGCTAGATCCCAGCCTTCCATATTTTGTATTTCGTCCATGGCTTGTTTGTCGGCGTTTGAAAAGAAACCGTCGTACAAACGGGCATCAACGTCGGCGATATCAGCAAATTGACGACTGCCAAAAACCTCGGCCATTTTGTCTGAGAGCGTTCCTGCATCTCGTAGAATCTTAAGGTGACGGCGCAGGGCCTCTCCGCTGATACTCCAGCGTTCTGCCTGATCCGGCGTTAAGGTATTCGCTGGAGCAATTACCGGGGACTTGTTGATGTGAATTTCTTTAAGGGGAAGGCGCTCCATTCCCTCGGGCATATCGGCTGAACGGGTAAATACCCGCTCGGCAATTTGCTGTGGCGTAAGGTCATACAGCGGCGTCGGATCAACCGACAAATCCCAGGCGATAAAGCTGTTTTTGTTCGTCGGATGCCAACACAGAGGGGCAACAACGGCCATACAACCCTGCTCTACCGGGTACATGCCAGATACGTGCATAAGTGGCTTGTGACTGCTGACATCGATTAAACCGCCCAATGCCTGCTTAGATCGATGCTGATAAAGATAACGGTATAATTTGGGTTGCTTTTCTTTAATCAAACGCGCCAGTGCGATGGTCGCGCGCACGTCAGAAACCGCATCGTGCGCCTTGCCATGATCCAGGCCGTTAGCGGCGGTCAGGTGTTCCAACTTAAAGCTGACTTTTCCCTGATCGTTCTTTGGCCATTCGATGCCGTCCGGTCGCAATGCATACGCACAACGTACAACATCCAGAATATCCCAACGCGAATTGCCACCCTGCCACTCACGAGCGTAGGGATCGAGGAAGTTGCGGTACAAAGTGTACCTAGTGAATTCGTCATCAAACCGAATGCTGTTGTAACCGGCGACACAGGTTCCCGGTTGGCTGAACATCTCATTGATACGGCGAATAAAGTCGCGCTCTGGAACGCCCCTACGCTGACAGTCCTGGGGCGTGATTCCGGTAATGAGCACGGCCTCGGGGTGTGGTAGATAGTCATCCGACTGACGGCAGAATATCTCGACGGGCTCTTCGATTTCATTGAGATCTTCGTCTGTGCGAATCGCAGCAAACTGCGCCGGACGATCCCAGGCTGGATTAGCGCCGAAGGTTTCGTAGTCGTACCAGACGATGGTGTTCACTCAATGCTCCCATGTGCAGATGAAAACGCTAGTTTACCGGTTATGTGTCACGCATAAAACAAAACCCCCGGAGGAGAACCTGCGGGGGTTTATGTATTGTATTAGCCGATCCGCTTACCAGCCCTTGCGAGGATTACCCGGTACGATCCAGCCCTGCTCCTCATTGCCCGGCAACTGTGGCAGCTCACCGTAAAGCAGGTAGTGGTGTGCATCCCGAGCCGACTGGCGAGGAAGCTCTTCCATCGGAAGGTGACCAACCACTTCGTACGAAACAAAGGTCATGTTCGGCAAGTGAGTTTTAAACTGCTTCATAACGCGTTCTGGAGTCCACTCATCGTCTTCACCCCACATAACCAGTGACGGTGTCTCGATGTACTTGATGCGATCACTGTCGTTCTCGCCTTCTTCCAGTTGCTTTTCCATTGTGCGTGCCACATCAATGAACGCACTGCGGTTACCCTTACGAAGCATCATGTCCTGATTACGACGAACAATCTCGTCGGTAACCTTCTCATCGTCGGAGTACATCGACTCAATACGGTCACGAACCTTGCCGCGACGCAGAGTCCAGGAATTAAGGCCTGCCAGCACAGGAATGGTGTTGTAACCCAATACAGGGTGAACGTCCTGATCGAAACCAGTGGAATCGACAAGAATCATGCTGTCGACGCGCTCTGGGTAATCTTTGGCGAAGTTCCAGGTAATAAAGCCACCGTACGAAGCACCTACCAAGCTAACGCTGTCGAGGCCCAGCTTATCCATAAAGGCTTCAACTTTACCCATCATGTATTCAACGTCGTAGGTGTCGGTTTTTGGATCTGCTCCGGTAAGGCCGTGACCCGGCAGGTCCAGACGAATAACGCGGAAGTCGGTCGCCAGACGATCAACCCAAGCATCCCAAACGTGCAATGAAGAATGTTCGCCGTGAAGCAACAGTACTGGCTCATCACCAAAGCCTTGATCGGTGTAGTGCATCACCAAACCGTCCACAGCCGTGAACTTGGAGCTTTCGTCGGTGTATTTTTCGGTCAGCTCTGAAAGAGGTCTCGAACCCAGGCCAAAGTAGGCGCAGCCGGTAGTTACGGCGGTAGAGGCGGCCAAACTGACGACCAGTAGCAGCTTGATGAGTTTCATCGTGATCCCCGGATCTTATTATTGTTGTCAGTGCAGGCCGCTGATTCCGAGGCAGTCAACGCAGGCGAAAACCTACAACTTAGCATCATTCACGGGCAGTCAATGTGCATGTTATTTCGGTTTTAGCACAGCAGGGACGGCGTAAGCAGAACATCACCAGCCTGATAGTACTTATCTCACTACTCTAACACAGCTTTTTCGGGTCGTCTCGTCTTTACGATAAGGCCCTCTCCGTCACTTCGGCACTTCCCCTCTGCGCCCATGACGTTAGAATGATCACCCTTTTCTAAGACATATGTTTTAAGCGACTTTCATGGCTCTATTTAAAAAGTTATTCAACAGGGACAAAACCCGTAACGCCGCTGAAACCAAAAAACCAGCCGCAGCGAAACCATCCGGGCATCAGGCCATCCTCAATGAGAAAGATCCAGAACAACGCCTTAGCCTGATTAACGCCATCACGGATGAGTCGGAGCTGGAATCTCTGATTCGCGAAGCCAACCGCGACATTCGCCAGCAAGCAGAATCTGTCTGGCTCAGCCGCCTGGCTCCTGCAGGCGCTTTACCGTCTAATGCTGACGACGGCACCCTTATTCGCATTGCTTCTCTGACCCGCGACGACAGCCTCGCCAAAAGCGCTATCGCTAAGATCGGTGACGAGCCCGCACGCCTGACATTGGCGAAGGACCACGCATTGGCGCGTGTGCGTCTTGCTGCTGCTGAGACAGTGACTTCTGAATCGGCCCTGATCGATCTTCAGAAACACGCTCAGGGCAAAGACAAAGCCGTGTACCGCCACTGCAAAGATGCACTGGCAGCGATTCAAGCCGAGCAAGCCGCGCGTCAGCAAACTCAGGACAAAATCGACTACATCCGCTCAAACGCAGAAACACTCCTACGCCTTGGCTATGGCCCGGAATTTACCGGCAAGGTTCAGATTCTTCAGCAGCGCTGGCAGGAGCTTGAGGGGAACGTCTCCGACTTTGATGTGACAGACATACCCGAGCTGCTAAGCCAGCTTGAGCGCATCCTCAAGGCTCAGAAGGAAGAAGAGCAACAAGCGATCGCGCTGGCCGCCGAACAAGAAGAAGCAACCAAAACACAGGAAACTCTGTTGGCGCAGGCTCAACAACTGCTTCAGGAATTCAACGATGACCTGAACGCAGAAGCTCTGGAGTCTGTTACCACTCAGCAAGCGGCCCTCACCACACAGTGGACTGCAACAACTGAAAAGCACCCCGCTCTTGCAAGCCAGCAAAAACAATTTGAGCATGCGATGGCGGATATCAATACGGTCGTAGCAACCCTGCAGTACCTTGCAGAAAATACTGACATTACCGGTACTCTGACACCTGAACAGGCGCGAACGCATCTACCGAATGTGGCTTGGCCACACAGCGTGGAAACGCCAACCTGGCTTGAATCTTTGCGAAAAGCCGCAGGTGAAAAACGAAAAGCACCGAAACCGGCCGCGCCTAAGCAAGATGACAAAGACACGCGCGAAAAGTTGGAAGGCCTGATCAACGAACTTGAGACAGCACTGGAAGCCCGGATCGTCAATGATGCCGCCAACGCGCTGAAACAGATTCACCGCCTTAATGACAAGCTGACCCCGAAAACACAAAACCAGTTACAGGGTCGTCTGCGCTTGTTAACCAATCAGTTGAATGAACTTCGCGACTGGCAAGGTTTCGCCGTGACACCGAAAAAGGAATCCCTGTGTGAACAGATGGAGGCCTTAATTGATGCGGATATCGCTCCTGATCTTCTGGCGGATCGTATTAAAGAATTACAGACCGAATGGAAATCACTCGGTCATTCTAACGACCGCGATTTATGGCAACGTTTTCAGGACGCATCAGACAAAGCGTTCGAGCCCTGCAAAGCACATTTCGCCGAGCAAGCAGAACAACGCGGCAAGCTGGTCACTTTGCGAGAGCAACTGATCGACGAACTGCGTCACTACGAAGCCAACATGGACTGGGACAGCGCCGATTGGAAGACCGTTCAGAACACGCTGAATGCCGCCCGCGATACTTTCCGCTCGTACTCCCCGGTCGATCGCAGCTCGCACCAGAAAACTCAGAAAGCATTTAATACGGTTTGCGACGCAATTTACGCGCACTTAAAAGCAGAGTACGACCGCAATCTGGATCAGAAACGCGCCCTAGTCGACGCTGCTGAGGCCGCTGCAAACAGTGATGACATGAGTGCAGCTGCTGAGCAAGTGAAGAGAATTCAGCAAGACTGGAAGAGCGTCGGCGTTACACCTCGCGGACCAGACCAGAAATTGTGGAATCAGCTGCGTAAACACGCCGACACCGTCTTCTCTAAATTGAACGACGCACGCGATGCACGCAAAGCAGAAATCAATGAAACGGTTGCGGCCGCTGAAGCGATCGTAGAGACGGCGAAGCAGAACATCGAAAGTGAAGGCATGTCAGCCATCGTAGAAGCACGTGGCAAGCTGGCCGAAATTGAACTCCCGAAAGGCGCACATGGCCGTTTAGTCAAAGCGTTAAACGATGTTGAAGAACGTCTTAATTCGGAGCGAAACGCGGCCAAAGTGGCTCAGGAACAAGAGCGCTGGGATGCCCTTCTCGGTTTCATTGAATCCGGTACTCAACCGGACGCAGAGACTACTTTACCAGAGGGTATTGATGCCGAGTGGTTTGCACAAAGCCACGAGAGCCTCGACGCCAGCAAGCTGTGTATTACGATGGAAATTCTTGCCGATATCGACTCTCCTGCGAGCGACAAAGGGCAGCGTATGGAGCTTCAGGTTCAGCGCCTCGCCGAAGGCATGGGCCGTAATCTGAGTAAGCATGAAGAGCGTAACGCACTGATCAAGCAATGGTTAAGCGCCGAGGCTGACTCCGATTTAACGCAGCGTTTCGTTGCGGCATTGAAAGCAGCAATCTAAAGTACTTATTTCAACCGCCCGTTCTTCGGGCGGTTTATTCTTCCTCTTCTTCGCCTTTAACGATCAGAAAGCGAAACTCTCCGTCTACTTCTTCCTGCACCAGCATTTCGTGACTCAGAAAAGCACAGAATCGCGTAAAATCGCGAACGGTGGAAGGATCGGTAGCTAGGATCTGAATGACATCACCGACCGCCATGTCGTTTATTTCTGTATGCAGCATCATTACGGGTTCTGGGCAAAACAAACCACGGGCATCCAGAGTACGGGCGATATCAGTCATGGGTTCCTACTATTTTCCATTGGTTAAAAACAATCCTCGGCGCTGCGCGGCAAGAACAAAAACGATTGCTGACGCACACAATACAGCAGCCAGGCTAAAGTGACCGGCGTAACCGAGATAGGTTGCACTATACCCGGACAGCGACATGGCAACCATGCCGGAAATAATGATCAAACAACTCTGAAAAGCGTAATCGGCTCCCTCTGAGTGCTCCCGGCAGCGGTCCATCATAACCGTGAATAAAGCGGCGGTCGCCATACCGCCTGCCAGGTGTTCAGCAATAACGGCGCACCAGACGCTCACCATGTTCTGAGCATCTGCCAACGTATACCCTAGCATTGCCGCGGTCTCGAGAAGCAAAAACAAGATCAGAGCCTGTCCACGCTGAAGTTTACCGGTTAACCAACCGCCAAACACGGCACCCGATAATCCAGCGATAAAACCACCCACACCAAGCAGAGGACCCATCTGTTCCAGGGTGATTCCCATATCCGACAGGTAAGGCCGGATCATTTGAGTACCGAACGCATCACCGAACTTATAAAACGCAATCAAAGCGACCCATAGCCAGGGGTTATCCAACCGGAAAAAGCCAGACCACTGACGCCAGACATCCTCATTCGCTTTACTGTGTGGACGAGGTTTCCAGAAGTAAAGGGGAAGACTGCCCAGTAGCATTAGTACGGCAACCGACCATAATGCGTGCTGCCAGCCGAGATAATTAAAATACGACAACAGAATGCCACCGGTCAGTACCATTCCAATACGATAACCGCCGACCTGAATTCCGTTACCTAAGCCACGCTCAGACGGCTTCAGGTTTTCGACTGCCGTCGCATCCGTAGCAATATCCTGAGTCGCGGTAAAAAAGTTTATCGCCATCAAGGCCAACGCAAGCAGCAGTACACCGTCACTGGTTAGCCATGGTAATGGAACAAAAGAAAGGCCAATCAGAAATAGAACCGCAGTATGGTTCATAGCCAGAATCCAACTGCGACGATACTCATTCGGCACCAAAGCAACGCGATCCAGTAAAGGCGCCCAGATGAATTTCAGAGCCCAGGGTAAAGCGACCAGAGACATCAGGCCGATGGATTTAAGATCAACGCCCTGCTCTCGCAGTAATACAGGCATTGCCTGACCAAAAAAGCCGTGAGGAAGTCCCTGCACAACATAGAGTGAAATCAGAGCAAACCATTTCATGCTGTCGTATCGGGATAAAGCCATACTGTTCTATTTCCGGTCTGCTCTCGCCAAGCAATAAGTGCCTAAGTTGTGATAAGCGCGGACATGGGTATCTCTGTTTGATCCGATTGCATCAGAAAGGTCTGGTGAGTGTTAACAATCACCAGTTTCTGCTGCCAATGTTCGGCAAGCCGCGCAAACAGCCTTTGAGCCAAAGCTGCGTCCATTCCCGCTGAAGGCTCATCCAACAATATGATACCTCGATCCTGGAGCAGGATACGTGCTAACCCTAGACGCTTTGTCTCGCCACCTGAAGGCTGCCATTCCCCATCACCTAACCAGGTATCGAGCCCTTGGGGTAAATTTCTCGCCCACTGATCCAGTTCGACTATCGATAGGGCCTGCCAGAGCTGCTCATCGGAATAATCATCGTGCAGGCATAAGTTATCACGAAGTGGCGCGCGTAACACGCCAATGCTCTGAGGCATAACAGCAGGAAATTGCTTATCCGCTGAAACAACCTGAATATGACCAAGCTGCGCCGATAGCTGCCCCGCCAGTAGGGCCATTAATGTGCTTTTACCACTGCCACTCGGTCCGGTAATCCAATACCAACCGGACCCCTTAAATTGTTTGTTGAGATGCGCAAATACGGGATCAGGTTGACCCGGGTACTGATAGCAAAGATCCGACAATTGGAGGGTACTTTGCGTCGCTTTTGACGCGATAAGTTCTCGCGGTTCGTTTGTGTCCTTTGCTTCCAACTCTGCGACATGATTCAGGCGATTTAACGCCCGGATACCAAGCTGTAACGAGGCTACAACCGGGCATGCTGCAACAAGAATCTCAGCGCTTCCCAGTGAGAGTAACAACAACATCAATGCATTTGCAGGCTCGAGTGTTTGCAAAGATGCAGCATTAAGCGCCAGGTAAAATACCGCGACAATAAGTATCACCAGCTGAACTTGAGTCAAAAAGGCTATCCATTGCTGACGATTAACCGCTTTCACTTCCAGACCATCAGCCCTGCTTGCCTGCGTTGTCAGATCGTCCGTTGCTTTAGCGATACGATCATGCAAAACCAAGGTACGGAAATTACTGATCAGAGAACTGGCCGTCTGCCACTGCGTAGATCGCAGCGTGTGCAATTCATCCTGAGGCTGAATAACCAGACGTGAATACAATAGCGGCATAATCACAACAACAGAACCGACAACGGGCAGTGCAATCATCAGAGCTTCAGGTAAAAAATACCCAAGAACACCGAGATAACCAGCACTGACAGAAACCACAACAACGCCCGGCGATATCGCCGACAAGTATATGGACTCCACATGCTGAATATCCTGCAATAGGCGGCTACCTGTCTGGTGTCGGTCGAAGGGTTGTTCGACCCAGAACCGGGATGCCAAAAAGCGGAAGATATCTGACCGTAGGCGGGAAATCAGTCGGAAAGTGGCTTCGTGGCTTGTCAGCCTCTCAGCATACCGACCTGCTGTACGGGCCATTGAAAATCCCCGTACGATGGCGCCCGGTGTTAAATAGTTAAACGCCATCGCCGTCACAGCCGTCAGGCCAGCAAGAGCAGCCGCAGATATAAACCAACCTGCGGTCGCTACCAGCGCTATACCCGCGTATGCGGTAATCACCGCCATCATAATGCCGAGAAGTGAAAAGCCTTTGTTTCTCCACAGCAGATAGAGATAGTGCTTTTGAAGGCGCGTCATAAGCTATGAGTCTCTCGTGTAGTTTTAGCCTGAGTCTCGCTTTCTGATTGAGAGACAGATGCAAGGGCTTCGAGATCGACGACCTGATCAAAGAAATCACTCTTGTGGTGAAGGTGGCTGGACATGATGACCATCCCTCCACGACGTCGGTATAACTCAAGTTGTTGCATAAACTCCTGCGCCGTCTGCTCATCGAGATTCGCTGTCGGTTCATCAAGCAACAGTAACGATGGCTGGTGCAAAAATACCCGAGCCAGAGCAATACGCTGAGCCTGCCCCCCCGACAAACGGCCTCCTCCATCACTGATAACGTAATCCAACTGTCCGGGTAAAGAGCGCACTAGCGACTCGGCATTCGCTGCCCTTAAGGCTTCAAATAACACCTCGTCTGCGTATTGGCTCCCAAGGGTAAGATTCTCGCGGAGACTACCAAACAACAGCTCGGCCGTTTGTGGCATGTAGCCGACTTGACGATACCAACTCTGCTGACGAAAAACGTCCGTTACCTCGCCATTGACGATTATCTTTCCACCCACCTGAGTCCGTAAGCCCGCCAATGTGTCCAGCAGTGTGGTTTTACCTGTGCCAGACGGACCTTTCAGTAACAAGGCTTCACCAGCGTTCAACTCAAACGACACAGGCCTGTGAACACCCCGATTGGCATTGCCACTTATTAATGCCTCAACACGGATCGACTGAATATCAGGAAGCGAACACGATGAAGCTACTTTCGCAGCAGCGGCATCCGCTTCGTCTAGTTTTATAAGATGCTCTGCCAGAGTGACTGCGTCGGTTTTTTGATGGTACAACGCACCCATTTTTCGCAATGGTGCATAAAATTCCGGGGCCAGCATCAATAGAAATACGCCCTCAAACAAGGTCAGGCCTGACCAACTCCCGATATCGTATTTCCCTAAGAAAAAAAGTCCCAGATAAACCGCCACCAGGGCGACACTCACCGCTGCAAAGAACTCAAGCACAGTTCCTGAAAGAAACGCGATACGCAGCACTTTCATGGTCGATCGACGATAATTCTCCGACTGCTTGAAAAGCGCATCAGCCTCCTGCTCTGTCGTGCCGACCAATTGCAGCGGTTGTAGATTCTTTAAACGGTCTGTCAGCAGATCACCAAGTCGGTTTAGCTGCTGAAGATTGTCGCGGCTGGCATCTCCCGCTTTCCAGCCCACCAACACCATAAAAACCACCATCATTGGTCCGGTAAACAGTAGGATTAGCGGAACAACCCAGTTTACGCTGGCAGCCGCAATCAAGACGGCCACGGGCATGTAGACAGCAAGCTTACGATGAGCCACGTATTCGGCAAAATATCCGAACTGCTTATCAATTTCCGACGTCAATAAGTTACTGACCTCAGCCACTTTAAACCGTGGAAATAAGCGGATATTTAAACGTGTTGTGCGCTCTAGCGCCCAGTTTCTCAGGTAATTCCGTATTTTGATGCTGGCGTAATTCCCAATCCGCGACTGTAGGAAGTTAGCCAGAGATCGGGTGACAAGAATTCCAACTAAGTATGCCCAGGATTCTGCATCTGGAAGTTGGTATGGCGATTGATAGACAGCGTGATGTAAGTGGCTGGCGACCCAGTAAGCCAGTGCAATCGTCATCGTTACTTGCAGGAGTCCCAGCAATACCGAAATAAAACTTTCGGCACGCGCGGTTTTCTCAGCGTATGAGAGCAGTTTTACTGGGGTACTGAAACGGTCTGAATGATTGTTATCGCTCACGGTCTCTCACTACGAAAATGCCAATGCTCCACCAAAAAACAGGATGCCACTTGTTAGTTTACGTATTTCACGTTTACCAACCATGATCTCAGGCAAGATCTCGGTTGGTTTGAATAAACGACGAAACATGCTCGATCACGTCTGTTGGGGCCTCCAGTTGAGGATAATGGCCGATACCCTCTAATCGAATTACGTTCGGGTCAGGGATCAGAGACTCATAGTGGTCTGCCATGTGACCACCAGAGACCGGATCGGCAGTGCCGTTGATGAGTAACAAAGGGACGTCGAGCGACTGCAATGCACCAACCCAACGTGCACGGTGCGCAACTCTGTCGGCAATATAATGCAACATGATGTGAGACTTCCGATGCCCTCGATGAAAACTGAACAAATGCCACAGATCGGCCATTTCAACGGAATTCAGTTTCGTCTCAGAACCGAATACGGCGTTCAGATTACTTTCGAATGTTCTACGGGTTGCGAGGCTGGATAACAGAGGGCCAAGTGGGCTGACCAGTAGCTTCTGAATCAGACGTGCTCGATGCTGCTCTGGAAACAAGCCACCGTTTAACAACGTCATCGTCTCGATCTTTAAGCGGCCTTCTGACTGTTGCAGATAACGGGCAGCAAGCTCCTGTGCGACTGTATCACCGTAGTCGTGTGCCAGAACGTGCACTTTGTTCAGCCCTAATTCAGCAAGGATGAATTCAATGAGATCCGCCTGTGCGTGAATCGAAAACGAATGAGAGCGAGGCTTATCTGAAAAACCGAACCCCAGCATATCAATACTCACCAGTCGGTATTGCCCCTTCAGGTTTTCCCACACGCGATGCCAGTCCCAACCCGCCGTTGGGAAACCATGGATCAGAAGCAGAACATTGTCCCCCACACCTGAATCCTGATAAAAAACACGGTGCCCCTTAAAACAGGTTGTTTTACCTGTTTCGTACCAGTTCTTCAGTGCCTTACTGATCTTCATCGCGATTCCCGGTTTTATGTGACAGAGGAGTAGCCTGTATACTGCGTTGGTCTACGAACAGTATGCCCTTCTATGAAAAAACTTCACCCGAGAAACATCCATAACCAGGATTACAACTTCAGTGCACTGACCGGGGCACATCCGGATCTGGTGCAATATATCGTAGACGCTCCAGAGTCTGCTCAATCTGAGCAGAAGGTTACGATCAACTTCGCCAACCCTTCCGCCGTAAAGGCACTGAATACCGCCTTATTGAACCTTCACTACGGCGTGAAGGACTGGGAGATTCCAGAGGATGCGCTTTGCCCCCCTATTCCCGGACGTGTTGATTATATTCACCATATTGCAGATCTTATCGGAGAGCCTCAGCCAAACAGTAAACGACGTTTACTTGATATTGGTACTGGGGCTAATGGCGTTTACCCTCTGCTTGCTGCCAGCGTCTATGGCTGGCAATGCGTGGGCAGCGACATAAGCGAACAGTCCATCGAAAACGTGACCAGCATCTTGTCACGCAACCCTCAGCTGAGCGCCCAGGTCAGTCTTCGCCTGCAGCAAGATAAACACAAAATGTTTGAGGGCGTGATTTCAGAAGGTGAGTACTTCGATGTCTCTGTATGCAACCCTCCCTTCCACTCATCCGCCGAAGAGGCGCTGCGCGGAAGCCGACGTAAAGTCGCCAATCTGAATAAAAATAAACCCGCTCCGAAAGGTGCGCCTGAACTCAACTTTGGCGGTATGGAAAATGAGCTCTGGTGTAACGGTGGTGAAGCACTCTTTTTAAAGAAGATGATCAAAGAAAGTAAATCGTTCGCCAAACAGGTCGGATGGTTTACCAGCCTGGTATCGAAGAGTGAGAATCTGAAATCGCTGCAGAAGCTGGCCAATAAATCAGGCGCTACGGACATTCGCGTAATTGATATGGAACAGGGCAATAAGAGAACGCGGATACTGGCGTGGACGTTTCAGCAGATTAATTGATCGCGAATAGCCTACGGCTGAATCGCTCCCACATGATGGGTTGTCGGGAATATGATTCCCTCCTACAAACTTCCTCCAGAAACGAAAAAGCCCCGCAATGCGGGGCTTTTTGTGGAGCGTTACGAGCGCAGCTCAGGTAAGGCGAAAGTTTCTGAAGAAGCGGAGTGTACAAGTTGTACATGAGCATTCTAAAGAAACTTTCAACGCCGCATGAGCAAGCGCAGTAGCTACACCGGATTATTTTTCCAGGATAGCAACTACACCCTGACCACCCGCAGCACAGATAGAGATCAGACCACGGCCTGAACCTTTCTCTTCGATCATTTTCGCCAGTGACGAAACGATACGACCACCGGTCGCTGCGAATGGGTGACCAGTAGCAATAGAAGAACCGTTAACGTTCAGCTTGCTGCGATCGATGCTGCCCAGAGCCTTGTCCAGACCCAGACGCTCTTTACAGAACTTCTCGTCTTCCCATGCTTTCAGGGTAGAAGCAACAACGCCAGCGAATGCTTCGTGGATTTCGTAGAAATCGAAGTCCTGCAGAGTGATACCAGCGCGCTCCAGCATGCGAGGTACTGCGTATGCAGGTGCCATCAGCAGGCCTTCTTTTTCTTTGTTGCCGTCTTTACCGAAGAAGTCTACTGCAGACGTTTCGTAGAAGGACAGGTACGCTTTTACTGGCAGGTTGTGTTCTTTTGCCCACTCTTCTGATGCCAGCAGTACGCAAGATGCGCCGTCGGTCAGTGCAGATGAGTTAGCCGCAGTCAGTGTGCCTTTGCCAGACTTACGGTCGAATGCAGGCTTCAGTTTAGCCAGCTTGTCCATGTCTGGTTCACGTGCCAGGTTGTCTTTTTCCAGACCCTGGAACGGAGTGATCAGGTCATCGAAGAAACCACGGTCGTAGGCAGCCAGCAGGTTCTTGTGGCTATTGAATGCGATTTCGTCCTGCTCTTCGCGGGTAATGCCCCACTCTTTTACAGTGATCTCAGTGTGATCACCCATAGACAGACCAGTACGTGGCTCACCGTTACGTGGAATCAGTGGTGCCAGGTGCTTAGGACGGATCTTAGCCAGTTGCTTCAGCTTGTCCTTAGTGGTCTTCTTACGGTTCGCTTCCAGCAGGATCTTACGCAGGCCTTCGTTCACACCGATTGGCGCGTCAGAAGTTGTGTCAGAACCACCAGCGATCGCAGAGTCGATGTGACCCAGAGCAATCTTGTTCGCTGCCATCATGACTGCCTGCAGGCCAGTGCCACATGCTTGCTGGATGTCAGTAGCTGGAGTCTGTGCGTCCAGAGCTGTGCTCAGAACAGTTTCACGTGCCAGGTTGAAGTCACGGCTGTGCTTGATAACGGCACCAGCGATGAATTCACCAATACGCTCACCCTGAAGGTTGTAGCGGTTTACCAGGCCGTTCAGTGCTGCAGTCAGCATGTCCTGGTTAGAAGCATAAGAGTACGCAGTATTAGAACGTGCGAAAGGAATACGGTTGCCGCCAATAATAGCGA
>PDUK01000057.1 GCA_006212115.1 Thalassolituus sp.
AAGCCAGTAAATATCGGATATACGGCCCAGAAAGCGCGAAAGCAGGGGGATGGGCCGCCCGCCCGGGGGACAAGGTCCCCCAACAAGGGCATAGAATCTGGCGGCAGCCGAAAGAACATCTCTGCCGAAGGCAGCTACACACAAAAAGCCCGGCGCAGCCAAAGAAGTTACACCACCGATGGTGGCTACAAAAAAGGCGGCTAATCAGCCGCCTCTAAAAAGAATCAGAAGAACAGTTTGGCGAGTTCCTCGCCAGGACTCTCCGCCCTCATAAAGGCTTCGCCGACCAAAAACGCATGAACATCCCGATCACGCATAACCTTCACATCATCCGGACCGAGTATGCCGCTCTCTGTTACCAGAAGTCTGTCTCCCGGCACTTTGTCGAGCAACCCAAACGTTGTTTCCAAAGTCAGGTCAAACGTATGCAGATTACGGTTATTGATACCTACCAATGGGGTATTCAAAGTCAACGCAGTCTCAAGTTCCTCACCATCATGGACTTCAACCAGTACGTCCATTCCAAGCTCATGGGCAATGCCTTCAAGATCCTGAAGCTGCATTTTACTGAGAGCAGAAACAATAAGCAGCACACAGTCTGCGTTAATCATCCGAGCTTCGTAGATCTGATAAGGATCAACCAAAAAGTCCTTACGGATAACCGGCAAAGAGCACGCCGCACGCGCTGCTTTCAGGTAATCTTCATGACCTTGGAAATAATCGCGATCAGTCAAAACCGACAAGCATGCAGCGCCAGCGGCTTCATAGGACTCTGCGATTTCCTGAGGAATAAAGTTTTCACGCAGCACCCCCTTTGAAGGTGATGCTTTTTTAATTTCAGCAATAACCGCCGGCTTACCTGCTTCCACTTTTTGCTTCATGGCGCGGTAAAAGCCACGTAGCTCAGATGCGTCCTGATCCAGCGCCTGCGCTTTCAGTTCATTTAATGAGAGTGCACGACTACGTTCTTCAACTTCGCGGCCTTTTGTCTCAATGATTTTTTTCAGAATCGTAGGTGTATTCATAGTATTCCCACACTTACCCGGCGTTGTCTTCTGCCAGTAAGCTTGAAAAGCTGACCAACTCTTTTAATTTTTCCAATGCTAGTCCGGAGCAGATGGCATCGTCTGCCATGGCAACACCTTCTTTTAACGAACGTGCTAATCCCGCGACATAGATGGCAGCACCAGCATTCAGCATCAACATATCAGCAGCGCGTTGGCCTTCGGCAGTTTCCCGTTTACCAAGTGCGTCTTTGATTAATCCAAGGGATGCCTCTGCGCTGTCGACATCCAGCCCTTTAAGCGGCTGCGATTCAATTCCCAGATCTTCCGGAGTAATCATAAATTCGCGAACGTCGCCATCTTTCAACTCACAGGCATACGTTTCAGTGGCAAGACTGATTTCGTCGAGGCCATCCTTTGAGTGAACCACAAGCACATGGCCACCACCCAGACGCTGCAGAACTTCTGCAACCGGACGCACGAGCGCCTGCGAAAAGACACCGATAACCTGATTGGCGACACCTGCAGGGTTGGTCATTGGGCCCAGGATATTAAAAATCGTGCGCAACCCCAGAGACTTGCGAGGACCAATGGCATGCTTCATTGCACTGTGATGAGAAGGCGCAAACATAAAGCCTACGCCGAGTTCATCAATACAGCGCGCAACTTGCTCAGCCGTTAAAGCCAGATTCACTCCCGCCGCTTCAAGCAAGTCAGCACTACCTGATTTTGAGGAGACACCACGATTACCGTGTTTTGCGACCGTTCCACCGGCTGCGGCGACTACAAACGAAGACGCAGTGGAGACGTTGAACAGGTTTGCGCCGTCGCCACCTGTGCCAACAATATCAACAGCATTCTCAGCCTTAACTTTCACGCCTGCCGCCAATTCACGCATCACAGTAACGGCACCAACAATTTCATCGATGCTTTCACTCTTCATACGCAGAGCGACCAGAAATGCGCCTATCTGCGCATCATCACACTGTCCAGTCATTATCTGACGCATGACTTCTGTCATTTCGCTGGTTGTCAGATCCTGACGTTCTACTACCCGCGCAAGGGCCTCTTTAATATCCATTTTCGCCTCCCGTCAGTCGCGGTTCAGTGTGGTTTTTAAAAAATTATCGAGCAGTTCATGACCGTGCTCGGTCAAGATAGACTCGGGGTGGAACTGCACGCCTTCGACGGCTAATTCCTTGTGCCGTACCCCCATAATCTCTTCCATGCTGCCGTCTGGGTTTTCTGTCCAGGCGGTAATTTCCAGGCAATCGGGTAGGTTCTGCTTATCAATCACCAGCGAGTGATAGCGAGTTGCCTTATACGGATTAGGCAACCCCGCAAATGCGCCCTGTCCGGCATGATAAACATCCGATGTTTTCCCATGCATTACTTGCCCGGCACGAACAATATCGCCACCGTATACCTGGCCAATACTCTGATGACCAAGACAGATGCCCAACACTGGAATTTTGCCTGCGAAATGGCGAATCGCAGCCATAGAAATACCAGCCTCATTCGGCGTACACGGCCCGGGAGAGATAACCAGACGCTCAGGGTTTAACGCTTCAATTTCTTCAATAGAAATTTCATCGTTGCGAAATACCTTTACTTCGGCACCCAGCTCAGTGAAATACTGAACGACGTTGTAAGTAAAGGAGTCATAATTATCAATCATTACTAACATAACGCTCTCCTTTACTGATCCAGACCCGCTGCAGCCATGGCTACAGCACGAAAGACCGCACGGCCTTTATTCATGGTTTCTTTCCACTCCAGTCGTGGTATGGAATCCGCTACGACGCCGGCTCCGGCCTGTATATTCAGAATGCCGTCTTTGATTACGGCTGTACGGATGGCAATGGCTGTATCCATGTTACCGTTCCAACTCAGATAGCCAACGGCACCGCCGTATACGCCTCGCTTGGTTGATTCAAACTCGTCGATGATTTCCATCGCACGGATTTTAGGTGCGCCGCTAAGCGTTCCTGCAGGATGCGCCGCACGAAGTACATCCATTGCACTGACGCCCTCTTTCACCTTACCGGTTACGTTGGATACGATATGCATGACATGGCTGTATCGTTCAACAACCATCTGGTCGGTCACTTTTACCTGCCCCGACTGGGCAATCCGGCCAACGTCATTACGCCCGAGATCAATCAGCATCAAATGCTCGGCAATTTCTTTTGGATCAGACAACAGCTCTTCTTCAAGCGCTTTATCTTCTTCTGGTGTTTGTCCCCGATATCGAGTGCCTGCAATCGGACGCACAGTGACTTCGCCGTCTTCAAGACGTGCGAGAATTTCTGGCGACGATCCCACTACATGAAAATCCCCCAGATTCAGACAGTACATATAAGGCGATGGATTTAGCGTGCGTAAAGCTCGATAAACATCCACAGGATTGCCATCAAAAGGCACCTGCATCCGTTGTGAAATAACGCACTGCATGATGTCACCAGACAAAACGTATTCTTTTATCTGGTCGACGGCATTCATAAATTCCTGTTCACCAAAACAGGAACGGAAATCCTCTTCCTGAATATTGACCGCCGGACGTAGTTTACCGACATCTCCCTGATAAGGCGCCCGAAGCGTCTCGCGCAATGCATCTAAGCGCGCTTCGGCCTTCGCCAACGCGTCGTCATGCGCGGGGTCCGCCATAACAATTAAGTGCAGCTTGCCACTCAGGTTGTCAAACACGACCACTTCTTCGGACACCATAAGCAGTATGTCCGGTGTACCAATTTCATCTTTCGGGCATGTTTCTTTCAGGCGTGGTTCGATATAACGAATGGTGTCATAGCCAAAATACCCCACCAGACCGCCATCGAACTTGGGTAGACCTTCGATATCGGGGACACGGAAACGTGACTGGAATTCTTCGACGAAAGCCAGAGGGTCATCCGCATGGTGCTCTTCGACCACCTGGTTATCACGCAGTAGTTGTATCTCGCTACCGCGGATGCTGAGGACTTCCCGCGCCGGTAAACCGATCATGGAATAACGCCCCCATTTTTCTCCGCCCTGCACAGACTCGAACAGGTAGGTATAAGGTTGATCAGCGAGTTTGAGATAAGTCGATAGGGGCGTGTCGAGATCAGCCAATACCTGACGTGCAACCGGAATACGGTTATAGCCCTGTTCAACCAGAGCAGAAAATTCTTGCGGATTCATAGAAAACCTTCAGATTGTTAAGCGCAAATTAATAACAGATGTAGAGAAACCTGGCGCTTAACACCATCGACGAGTCAGATGCTGACCCTGTTGCTGTAGGCGGCTGTATTGGAAAAACACCGCGAGCTCCGGAGATTGATTGAATAGTGAGGTTGAATATAACGGCTGCCACGCCGAACGGCAAGGGGACTGGGCAGGTAGACACCTTGAGGCGACAAAAAGCCCAAATTGTCAGCGCCAGTCGAGTACTGGCCAGGATCGTTCAGCAGCCACACTCGTCAGTATCGCATTCGGGTTGAGCACGATGGGGTGTCCAACTTCCTCAAACAAGGGCAGATCGGCGTGACTGTCGGAGTAAAAGGCGGTTTCACCCAACCGGATGCCCGTACCCTCGAGATAACGCTTTGCCATTTCCACCTTCCCTTTGCCGTAGCACAGCGGCTTGCGTAACCCACGAATGGTGTCATTGACTGTGTCGAATCGATTACTGATGACGTCATCGACCCCAAGCTCTCGCCCATACGCATTAGCTACTACCTCGTCTGCACCTGTAATCAGAACTATCCGAGTCCCCTGTCTCTGGTAAGCGAATAGTAGGGATGCGGCCTGTGGATATATATGTAGCTGCCCTCGCTCACGGAAGAAGCGCTCCACCGACGATTCATAATCAGCCAGCGTCATGCCCATAGTGCGGGTCCGGTAGTAATTTGAAAGGCGGGTATGTGTGACTTTGCCACGCTTGTAAGCGCGGTAAAGGGACAGCAATGCTAGAGCGGCCTCCACCAGAGCCCAACGGTCACGTCGGAAGCGCCAGCGTATCCACAAGCTGTTTGCGTCTTTATTAATCAGGCTGTCGTCCAGGTCGAAAAATACAACCGGAACGTTATACACCTTCATCCCCTTCTCCATACGATCAGACTATCACACGGCCAACCCCTCAAGCATACACGGAATGTAAAGGCACGTCGGAATGGTCAAAGTGTGACAAATTACATATTGCCACGATTAGGGGATTGACCTGAGTCACCACAGGCGTAATTTGAATAGTCCATCCTTAATAAAGACGCAGCATATGGGCAGCGTCTCGCCACTGTGAAAAGGAGCGACTATGAAAGGTTTGGAAATCTCTTTCCGTGATATCGAACACTCTGACGCCATTGAATATCAGATCCGCGAAAAAGCCAGCAAACTGGCTTCACGCTATGAGGACATCACAGGCATACGTGCCGTCGTAGGTCTACCACACAACCACAGTAACAAAGGCAATATTGCACACATCTCGCTGGAAGTCGGTTTACCCGGTGAGACCGTCGCCATCACACACGACCATCATGACAAGGCCGAGCACGAGAACATGTACGTTGCCTTACGTGACGCCTTTGACAAAGCCCAACGAAAAATCGGGCGAATACATAATAAGCGCATCGACACCAAGCGCCGTATGCACTAACTAAACTTCACAAATCAAAAAGGGGCCAATGGCCCCTTTTCTCTTTCCAACCTGACAGTTGGCATTCTGCACTAGCTGTAAGCGTCCTCAGAGCTTGCCACTGAGCAACACCTGTAACAGCCCCGGCCGCGAGAGATCAGCATAAAGAGACGCCAATTCCTCTGGCGACTCGTTAAAGTCTTCGCGAATCCAACGAACAATCACAGCAAACGATGCGCCCGCCAGGTAATCAATCACGTAGTGAATGCGACTATTACTTGCGATATTCAGTTTGTGCGCTTCGATATAACGTTCAATCGTCTGACCTACGTAGGTCTTAAACTCATTGAGCAGGATCGCCTCAACGTCTTCAGCCACGAGCAGTCGCGCGACATCAGAGTGCAGCTGCCACTGGCGGAACATGAGTACCGCAATCTCAGGATCGACATTGGGAGAGCGGGTAAGAATCGGATCAATCTGCTCGGCAAACTCCAGAAACATCTGCTCAATGTAATAGCGCAGCAAGTCATCTTTCGATCGAAAGTGGAGATAAAAGGTAGGCCGGGCCACACCTGAATGCTCGCAAATATTTGCGACTGACAGCTTGGAATAAGGTTTCTCTGCCATCAGTTTGAGAAGAGTGCTCACTAACAGACGTCGAGAGCGTTCAACCCGTTTGTCCAGTTCCTTCGCAGCGGCCACAGCGCCCCCCTGAGATTGGTTATTTGTCGTTATAAAATATACAGATTGGCGCAAGTGTACATTAACTTAACAACAGGCAGAAGGTATCCTTACACTTCGGGCAGAAAAAAACCGCCCGAAGGCGGTTTCTACAACAAGTATGTCAGATCAGGCGATCACGCCGTTTCAAACATGCTGTCTTCAAGGCCGTACAGAGAGTCCGAACCGCCTTTCACGGTCGCAGTCAAACCAATGTAACGTGGCAACAGACGTTTCACGTAGAAACGTGCAGTTTCTACTTTAGCCTTGTAGAAGCTGTCCGCACCCTGCTGTGGCAGAGCCACCAGCGCCATCTTCGCCCACATGTAAGCGTATGCGGTATAACCAAAGACGTGCAGGTACTCTACTGACGCAGCACCGATCTCATTCGGGTTGCTCTGCGCCTGATCGATTACCCATTGAGTCAGGTCTGAAAGGTTTTCCATGGCCGCCTTCAGAGGCTCAATGAATTCGCCAGCAGCTTCGTTACCAGCCTGAGCAGCAATAAAGTCGCTTACGTCCTGTTCGAACAGTTTGAACAGTGCACCATTGGTACCTACTACTTTACGACCCATCAGGTCCAGAGCCTGAATGCCGTTCGTGCCTTCGTAGATCTGGGTAATACGCAGGTCACGTACGTGCTGCTCCTGGCCCCACTCACGAATAAAGCCGTGGCCACCAAATACCTGCTGACCCGCAACAGCACTCTCCAGAGCAACGTCGGTCATGAAGGCTTTAGTCACTGGCGTCAGCAATGCGACCATCTGCTCAGCGTGCTTCGCCTGCTCGGCGTTATCGCTGTACTTAGACGTATCGAGGAATGACGCAACGTAAGTCGAGAACGCGCGACCACCTTCGTTGAATGCACGCATGGTCATCAACATACGACGTACGTCAGGATGTACGATAATAGGGTCAGCGGCTTTGTCTTTCGCTACAGCACCTGTTGGTGCGCGGCTTTGAGTACGGTCCAGAGCGTAAGCAACGGCATTCTGGTACGAGTTCTCAGCCACACCCAAGCCCTGGATACCTACCCCCAGACGCTCGTAGTTCATCATGGTGAACATGCAAGCCAGACCTTTGTTCTCTTCACCGACCAGCCAACCTTTCGCGCCATCGTAGTTCATAACGCAGGTAGCAGAACCTTTGATACCCATTTTGTGCTCGATAGAACCGCAGGTTACGGCGTTACGCTCACCCAGAGAACCATCGTCGTTAACCATTACTTTTGGAACCAGGAACAGGGAGATGCCCTTCGGACCTGCAGGCGCATCTGGCAGTTTCGCCAGTACCAGGTGGATGATGTTCTCAGCCATATCGTGCTCACCCCAGGTAATAAAGATCTTAGTACCTGTGATGTCATAAGAACCGTCAGCGTTCGGCGCTGCTTTGGTACGGATAATACCGAGATCGGTACCTGCATGTGGTTCGGTCAGGTCCATCGCGCCAGACCATACACCGGAGTACATGTTTGGCAGGTATTTCTCTTTCAGCTCCTGAGAGCCGTGAGCGTTCAGAGACAGACACGCGCCCGCTGTAAGCATTGGTGCCAGACCGAACGCCATGTTGGAGCCCTGAACCATTTCTTCAACTTGAGCCACCAGCGTCTTAGGCATGCCCATGCCGCCGAAGTCAGGGTTACCACCCAGACCATTCAGGCCGGCTTCAACATAGGTCTGGTAAGCATCTTTAAAGCCTGGTGCTGCGGTTACTTCACCGTTTTCCCAAGTAGACGAATGCTCATCACCATCGCGGTTAATCGGCGCAAGAACCTGGCCGGCAATTTTGCCGCACTCTTCCAGGATGGCTTCTGCGGTTTCCATATCGACCGCACCCTGCAGACCCGCCAGAGAGTCCCATAGGGCACCAGCGTCAAAGACTTCGTTCAGTACAAAGCGCATATCGCGCAGGGGAGCTTTATATTCAGGCATGATTCACCTCTATCGTTACGGACACCGACAGGCCAGTCGCGGTGTCGTTTTCGTCCAGGAAAAATGGTTTCAATTAACACAGAAAAACCGCGCCGTGGCGCGGTTCTTCTGAATCAGACAAATCAGAACGCGAAGTGTTCGGCGTCCAGACCCATCATGCTGTCAGCACCAGCCAGCATTGCGGCGGCGTGACCTTTAGCGCGTGGCAGTACACGTGCGAAGTAGAACTTAGCAGTCTGAATCTTCGCCTTGTAGAAGTCTTCTTCTGTGGTACCTGCAGCAATGGCGTCCTGAGACACTTTAGCCATACGCGCCCACAGGAAGGCCAGAGTCACGTAGCCAGAGTACATCAGGTAGTCAACGGAAGCCGCGCCAACTTCTTCGCGGTTCTTCATAGCAGACATACCGATCTTCATGG
Source organism: Thalassolituus sp. (assembly GCA_006212115.1). Classification (GTDB taxonomy): domain Bacteria; phylum Pseudomonadota; class Gammaproteobacteria; order Pseudomonadales; family Oceanobacteraceae; genus Thalassolituus. The sequence goes on from PDUK01000057.1 coordinate 8,683, forward strand.
TCAGGTCGCCCCACTCTTTGTTCACTTCAGCCAGAGGCGCTGCGAACGGAGCCATCTGTTCGTCACCTTCTACCGACTGACAGAACTTGTGAACGATCTTAGTGAAGTTACGCAGAGACGCACCCTGAGTCATCAATACTTTACGGCCCAGCAGGTCGAGAGCCTGAATGCCAGTGGTACCTTCATAGATACAAGCGATCTTAGTATCACGTACCAGCTGCTCCATACCCCACTCAGCGATGAAGCCGTGTCCACCAAATACCTGAACACCCAGGTTAGTCGCTTCGTAGCCAGCTTCAGTCAGGAAAGCTTTAGCGATCGGAGTCAGGAAGCCCAGCAGTTCGTCTGCTGCCTTACGCTCTTCTTCGGTTTCGCCTTTCTTAACGATGTCATTCTGCTGTGCCGCAAGGTAAACCAGTGCACGGCCGCCTTCTGCGAAAGACTTCTGAGTCAGCAGCATACGACGTACGTCTGGGTGAACGATGATTGGGTCAGCTGCTTTTTCTGGCGCCTTAGGGCCAGTCAGAGAGCGCATCGCCAGACGGTCTTTCGCGTACGCCAGTGCGCCCTGGAAAGAACCTTCAGCCGCCGCAGCACCCTGCAGTGCAGTACCGATACGGGCCGTATTCATAAAGGTGAACATGCAGTTCAGACCTTTGTTCTCAGGTCCGATCAGCCAACCTTTCGCACCGTCGAAGTTCATGACACAGGTCGCGTTACCGTGGATGCCCATTTTGTGCTCAATCGAACCACAGATCAGGTCGTTGCGCTCACCCGGCGTGCCGTCTTCATTTGGCAGGAACTTAGGTACAACGAACAGAGAGATACCTTTGGTACCTTCTGGCGCACCTGGCAGACGCGCCAGTACGATGTGAACGATGTTCTCTGCCATGTCGTGTTCGCCAGCAGAGATAAAGATTTTAGAACCTGTGATGGAGTAAGAACCGTCAGCGTTTGGCTCAGCTTTGGTCTTCAGGATACCCAGATCCGAACCACAATGTGCTTCAGTCAGACACATGGTACCAGTCCATTCGCCAGAAACCAGCTTGCTCAGGTAGACGTGCTTCTGCTCGTCAGTACCGTGCAGGTCCAGCGTGTTCATCGCACCGTGAGACAGACCTGGGTACATGCCCCAAGACCAGTTCGCGGTACCAACCATTTCTGAAACAACGGTACCCAGTGACTCAGGCAGGCCCTGACCACCGTGATCAACTTCGTGTGCCAGTGATGGCCATCCACCTTCAACGTATTTTGCGTATGCTTCTTTGAAGCCAGTCGGGGTAGTGACCGAACCGTCGTCGTGGCGGGTACAACCTTCGATGTCACCAACGCGGTTCAGAGGAGCGAGTTCCTGTTCGCAGAATTTAGCACCTTCAGCCAAAATGGCATCAATCATGTCAGGGGTAGCCACATCTGCGTATGCAGGAATGTTGGCATAGTGGCCAGGCATATCCAGCAGTTCATTCATCACAAACTGAATATCACGGATGGGAGCTTTATACTCTGGCATAGGAATCACCTCATTGCCGTTAACATTGTTGGCGAAAAGCGCCTTTTTATTCCGGAGCTGACTCCGGTGCTCAACGATCTGACTGACTCTCGAATCAGATTCAAACAAGTGTTTGAAACATACGTTCGCACACGCCTGTTGTCAAGTCTCTAAGGCCCATATCACGCGGGCCGCAGAAACTTATACACAGGTTATACAACCATCATTTAAAGAGAGAGATGCCGGTTAATGCGGAAAGATATCAGGCCTCTTCATCTAAGAGAGCACCGGGTGGAGTCATGGGTGGGCTACTGATACGCAGCAGTGTTTCATTAATCTGACGCAAGCGCGCGTTGTATTCAGCAAAGCGCTCTGCCACTGACACAAACGCCGTGTTGTCATCTTCGTCCGATTCGCTTTCGCTTGTCTTAGCCAATTCTGAGGCTTCTCTTGCTGCCTCTATTTCTGTCTTCATGTCGTCACGCTTCTGACTGCGTAAGTCTGCCTCAGCCTGAAGTTCATCGCGTTGCTGCTGTGCGAGCTCCGCCTGCGCCTCGGTCATTTTCTGGGCAGCCATCGCAGCTACCTGACGGTCCTGTGTCGACGGCTCTGCTGGCGCCAGGGCTGCACGTCGAACCCGTGCCATTTTCTCGTAAGTAGCCGCAGGATCACCCGGTACTTCGGCGACATCAATTTTCACTTCGCCGGACACGGCATAACGCTGACCATCCGGCCCCCGTGTAAAACTGTAGGTCGGCGCGCTGGCGAGTTCACCACCCACCGCTTGATGCGCACGTTCGTGATTACGAACTTCTGTATCACGGCTTTGCAGCGCACGAATAAGCTCAACATCCTGCTCTAGCTGCTCGCTTTCAACGCTCTTATCGGATGTCTGATCAGCCTTGTTGTCGGATTTGATATCAGAATTAGCAGACGCAGCGCTGCTTTGAGCTCTGTCCAACTGAGTCGAGGGAGCAACAGGTTGATTAGCGGAATTTGGCGGTGAAACAGGTGTGCCGGACTCCGGTGTTCCCGTCTCTGGTGCTACTGGGGAGTTAGCCGGAGCGGCCGCCGCAAGATTAGTCGCGGATATAGAGGGGGCGAAGGAGACACCAGACGATATCTGCATACAACGCCCTCAAGGATCAGGCCTGAGTGTCAATCAGAGAGCCCAACTGACGATCTGCAGCCTGCATAACTTTCGCATTGGCATCGGTAGCCTGCTGCCCCTGCTTCATGTCTGTCATGGCAGATGCGAGGTCAGCGGTTCCTTCGACGGGGCGTTCAGTTGTCGTTTCCACCACCGTCTGCGCGGCCTTCGCGACTTGCTCTGTGCCCTGGTTTACGCCATACGCTGCGTTGGCAAATGTTGAGCCTGCTGTTGATCCAATATTCATAAGCGCCTCTGGTGAACAATCGTTCCTGTACATTATTTAAACAAAGCACAAACAAAAACGCCATCCGGTATGGGATGGCGTTTAGACTGATTTTTTATAACGATCAGTGTGTTTGGCTCGCAGAGGCGGAAGCGTCATAAAACAGTTCACTACCAGCTTTATCTTGCGCCAATAACTCGTCTAATTCCTTCGGCGCTTCCGTCACCTTGTGTTCGGAGTTGATGCCTAGTTTACGGAACAAGGCCTGGTCTTTATTCGCCGCTGGGTTAGGGGTAGTCAGCAGACACTCACCGTAGAAGATGGAATTCGCACCAGCGAAGAAGCACATAGCCTGCATTTCTTCGCTCATCTCTTCGCGCCCTGCACTCAAACGCACATGGCTTTGCGGCATCATGATACGTGCTGCTGCAATTGTGCGGACAAAATCCAGCGGATCGAGATCATCTTCTTTCTCTAGAGGCGTACCAGCGACTTTCACTAACTGATTGATGGGTACTGAGTCAGGATGAACAGGTAAGTTTGCAAGTTGCACCAACAGCCCCGCACGGTCTTTGTCTGTCTCGCCCATGCCGAGAATACCGCCAGAGCACACTTTCATACCGGCATTACGTACGTTCGCCAGTGTGTCGAGTCGGTCAGAGTAGGTACGAGTCGTAATAATGTTGCCGTAGAACTCAGGCGAAGTATCGAGATTGTGGTTGTAGTAATCCAAACCCGCCTCGGCCAACGCATCGGCTTTCTGCTCATCCAACATACCCAAAGTCATGCAGGTCTCGAGGCCAAGCTCTTTGACGCCTTTCACCATCGCGAGGACGTATGGCATGTCTTTTTCGCGAGGAGAGCGCCATGCGGCCCCCATACAGAAACGATCAGAACCTGCAGCCTTCGCCGCTTTTGCTTTTTCGATCACCGCCTGAACTTCCATCAGACGCTCTTTTTCAAGGCCGGTATCGTAGCGCGAGCTCTGTGGGCAATAGGCGCAGTCTTCCGGACACGCGCCGGTTTTGATAGACAGCAAGGTGCTGACCTGAACCGCATTCGGATCATGAAACATACGGTGCACTGACTGAGCCCGGAACAGCAGATCATTCATGGGCGTCTGCAGCAAGGTCTCAACCTCGGCAATGGTCCAATCATGACGAACGGTTTCAAGCTTGTGAGCGGGGTTCATGGCCAGTACTCTCTGTAGTGTTATTTTCCACGGTACATATTAAGGATGAACAATAAGTGGTCAACCTTGCGGAGAGTAAGGGATAACTTCAGTGCATTTTTTGATCAATCTTTTGAATGCGAACTCTGCCTCGAACCGACGAACTCTAAAATAGGCGTCTGCCAGAGCTGCTTAGCTCGCCTGCCTTTTCCCGAGTACACTTGCTCGCGATGCAGCGAAGCCACGTCCACCCCGGGCATCTGCGGCAAATGCCAGAAACAACCGCCCAGTTTCGATTACAGTGTTTGCTCGCTTAACTACGAGCACCCGATTCAGTATTGGATTCAACGCTGCAAAGACAGACGGGATCATAAGCAGATCGCCCGGCTAGCCAACATTATGACGATGGCCGCACCCATGTTGATTGAAGAGCCAGACATCGTCACCTGTATTCCAACCACTCACCAACGCCGCATTATCCGGGGGTTTAATTTAAGTGAAGAGTTAGCAGGACATTGCGCAAAGTATCTTGGCCTACCTTTCTACCCACAATTGCTGAAGAAAACCAGGAGCGCAGATAAGCGTCGTCGCAGTGCCCGGGAACGCAATGAGCAGCCGAGCGGCCTGACATTCCGCAATACAAGTTCAGCTCCCAATCTGGAAGGCCGTCGGGTTCTTATTATTGACGACGTTATGACAACCGGCAGCACGCTGGAGGAGGCAGCGAGGATTCTGAAGCATCACGGCGCAATATCAGTTGGTGGCTGGAGCCTTGCTCGAACACCCAAACCACGATGACGCAATAACATCCTGCAGAGGTTAAATGGCATAATGCCGCTCCACACTTAGATCGGATTCCGCTATGCATGCCTACAGCGACCTCAGTCACGATATGGTCATGGACGCCATAGAGTCATTAGGGCTTTTGTGCGACGCACGCGTTATGGCGCTAAACAGTTATGAGAACCGCGTCTTTCAAGTCGGCATTGAAGATAGCGAGCCGCTGATCGCCAAATTCTACAGGCCGAACCGCTGGACTGACGACAGCATTCTTGAGGAGCACGCTTTTCTGGCAGCATTGAAAGCGGAAGATATTCCCGTTATCGCACCACTCTCCATTAATGATAAAACCCTTTTTCATTTTGGTGGATTTCGCCTCGCTCTGTTTCCGCGCCGCGGTGGCCATGCACCGGAATTAAGTAATGATGACGACCTGGAGTTGATTGGTCGTTGGATGGCGCGCCTTCACAATATCGGACAGACTGAAGCATTTTCTCATCGACCGGTTATTCGCGGAAGCGACGACATTCGCGAAGCCGCTGAAGCGGTTCTCCGTAGCGGCCACCTGCCCGATGATTACCACGAAGCCTACCAGTCCATAATTCGCGATATCTGCGCTCACACAGATCAGGTATCCGTCTCGGATTATTCATCCATCCGATTGCATGGAGACATGCACACTGGAAACCTATTGCTACGCGACGAAGATCTTTACCTTGTCGATTTCGATGACTGTAATCAGGGTCCGGCAATGCAGGACATCTGGATGTTGCTAAGCGGCAGTCGTGAGGAACATCGTCAACAAATCATGGTCATAGCAGAAGGCTACAGCATGTTCAGGCGTTTTCCAGCAGAGGAACTGCCTCTGATCGAAACCTTGTGTACACGGCGAATTGTTCGTCACGCGGCCTGGCTAAGCCAGCGCTGGGAAGACCCGGCATTTCCCGTGGCATTCCCTTGGTTCGCTTCACATCGCTACTGGTCTGAACATTTATTAGCATTGCGGGAACAACTTTCTGCTCTGCAAGAAGAACCACTGACATTACCTGTATTTTAATGAGGTTGTTATGAAGAAGTACCTGATCGCCAGCACACTTTCCGCACTCGCAGTGACAGCAGTCGCCGATGAAAACAATCTACGTGATGCTCTGTACATCGGTGGAGCGATAAACCACAACGTAATTGACTCACCGTTCGGCGGCGATGATCTTGATGCCAATGGTTATTCTATTTTCGGGGGTTATAAGTTTGATAATTCCGTGGCAGATCTGATGACAGCCGTCGAGTTTGGATACAGCGATACGGGCGATTTTTACAACAGCAATGGTAACGGCGATGAAGACATCAACGGTGTCTGGGTTGCTGCTGTTGCAGAAAAATATTTACCTGAAATAGATCCACGCTTAAGCGTGATTGGCCGCGGTGGTCTGGATCTGGGTGATGACGATGGTATTTTTCTAGGTGCCGGTGCAGGTTTTAAAGTTAACCAACAGGTTGGCCTGCGTGCTGAGTTTATTAATAAAGATGCATCCTCTGTGTATCAGGTTGGCGCTTTGTTCCACTTCTGATTAATTAGCTAAACAGAGATATAAAATGCCCGGCCTGAAACAGTATTCAGCGCCGGGCATTTTTATATTTAAAGTGGGCTAATTTTAACGCAGGTTAGGTACCGAATTTACGCT
>PDUK01000171.1 GCA_006212115.1 Thalassolituus sp.
GGTCATCAACCATGACCTGCCCCCCGTCGCGCACGACTATATTCACCGTATTGGCCGTACCGGTCGCGCCGGTGAAAAAGGTATCGCGATTTCACTGGTTGCCGCGCACGAAGTCGACACACTGACCGCCATTGAAACTCTGATCGGCCGCGCACTACGTCGCGAGGATCTTATCGGACATGTACCAAATCACAGCGTCCCCGCGACAGGGCCTGGTAAACTCAACCTGCGTAAACCATTGAAGACAAAAGCAGGCAAAGAAAAAGCACAGAAAGGAAAGGCTTCAAAAGGAAAACAGAGCGGTGAAGACAATCAGGAGTTGAGCTCCGTGCCGCGTGCCAACCGCGCTAAGGAGAAACCGTCCGCGCCACCAGCAAAAGAGCCAAAAGGTCGGGGAGGCTCTCTTTTCTCAGGGCGTAAAAACATCACCAAGAGATCGATTGATTAAAACACGATTCAATTGGTCTCTTCAGGCGGAAGCTATTTCAAAAGCCCTTTCGGGTTATTTCGGCGGCAGGCGCCCGACAAAGCGGTTACACCGCTGAAGCCAGTATTCCAGATCTTCTGGCTCAGAAACCGCTGCGCCATCGACCATCACTAAGCCTTTTAACGGACGGCCAGTGAAGTCCATCTCTCGCGTACCGTCTTCATCAAGGGCGGCATCGTAATCTTCAGGGCCAACCCGCACCATCAGCTCGTCGCCCAATACACCGCAAAGCATATGACCGTTGAGCATCATACAAAGCCCACCGAACATCTTCTTTTCGTCCCAGTGGCCAAAGTGACAGACCACCGCACGAATACGCTCCGCAAGCTCAGTATCAAACGTCATAAGATCAGGCCGGGTTAATATCCAGTAGTTCGACTTCGAAAATCAGCAGCGAGCCGCCCGGAATAGTACCCACCTGACGATTACCGTAAGCCAGACGCGCAGGAATATAGAATTTATATTTTGCGCCTTTGGTCATCAGCTGTACGCAACCTGGGATAACGCGATTCAGCGGAAATGAAATAGGCTCACCGCGCTTTACCGAACTGTCGAACACAGAACCGTTGATCAAGGTACCGTGGTAATGCACCAGCACAGTATCCGTCGCTGCCGGACGAGTATCACCCTCGCCTTCTGTAAGCACTTCGTACTGCAGGCCGCTGTCGGTCTGAGTAACCTCCTCGCGCAACGCGTTCTCAGCTAAATAAGCATCACCGACGGTCTCGTTTTCTGCCGCGCCTTTGCTGAACACACCCGCGCGCTTAAGCGCGTAGATCACCAGCAAAACGATAAGTACGATCAGAACAATATTAAAAGTCATAATGGCTCCTTAAGAATTCGGAAAGTATGACGCCTTATTTTACGCAGGGCTAGTTACCGTTGCATATAGCCAAGTTTTCTTCGTACTTCTCTTGATTCCAGGGAAAGGTTCCGTCTTTGTAGTAACTAGCAACCTGACACTGGTAAATAATACGATGAACTTTTTGGGAGAAATTACGCCAGTACTCTGATTTTTCACTGTCAATAGGATATCCTAGGTAACCCTCCTGATATGAATGTGCCAGGAGGAGATGCCGGTGAGTCATTCCGCATGCAGCTGCTTTTTCGCAAAGTTGTTTGGTCTTAATGATATCCGGATCCACACCCAAGGAACGCTGGCATGCCCAGCCCAGCTTTCCTTGGGCGTAACACGGGCCATTTTAATACCCTCAAAGATCAAACCCTTCATACAGACCTTCTCCATCGAATTTAACACCATCGTGAATTCGATAAAAAATAACCTTTTGGTCAGTTCTTAATTTTTCTTTGAATACTCCCTTAAATCCATAGAAAACCTGTCCAAGCTCATCATTATGATGTGCAAAAACAAAGATATTACCCGATAACTCTCCGTTATTTTCATACTTCCCTTCAGACGTCTTCTTCATGGTGATTGTCTTTCCATCAGCTGAAAGGTCATTCTCCCAATCGTTATTGTCATAGAGTTTCGGAAACCAAACCTGAAACTCATCACTCAACTTTATTACAGCGCGCTGATGGCCACCGTAGTGTTTACCAAACAATCGAGCGACAGCAACATGTGTGCGTAATCTAGCCAGACTATTTACATCCATCTGGCCCTGTTTCAACCAATAATCAGGATCGCTATCCCGGCCATACACGAAAGGTTCAAAATGGCCTTGCTTAATTCCGTCTTCCTTAAGCTTGCGGATTCTATCAATCAGGCTATCTATCGTTTCATTGAGCATAGCTATGGTCACTCCAGCGACCTTTACCCGAACAGGAGTTCCAATTTCAGATGACTCGACTATCGCTTGGGAACGCTTTACATCACTGGCTACCTGGTGTGACTTAGAGTGATACGGCTCATCAATCTCAATAGCCAATTTAAATTGTGGGAAATATAGATCAATCAGATATCGACCTTCCGAGGTACGAACAAGCTGCTGGGTTCTGAACTCAATCTCTCGATCATCCAACTGATGCACAATTCGATTGATGACATAAGCTTCGTATTTCTTGTGACGAATCTTACTGAGCTTAAGAGCGTAATACTCTATTTCGGGGTCTAGGTGGGTATCCATCACAAGTCATCCTTATACTTTAACTGGCAGATACACTGTAACATTGATTCCAATAAAACTCTCTTTATCGCCAAACCTTGCCAATGAGACTGAACTTGTCCTCCTTTTCCGAACCTAATTGACTAGGTTATACATCAGTCGCTGTGATGATAGCGGCAGATTCACGGATTTCATGGAGGCCGAGCATGTCGACAGTTAACAGTCTGAATACCCAGTCCACCCTGGAGGTGGATGGCAAATCCTACCAATATCATTCGCTTCTTAAAGCGGCCGAACAACTAAAAGGCATAGATAAGCTGCCTAAGTCCTTAAAGGTTCTGCTGGAAAATCTGCTGCGCAACGAAGACGGCGACACAGTCACTGGAGACGACATTCAGGCCGTCGCAGACTGGCTGGACAAGCATTCATCGGACCGTGAAATCCAATATCGCCCTGCCCGCGTTCTTATGCAGGACTTTACCGGTGTCCCAGCGGTTGTGGACCTCGCCGCCATGCGTGATGCCGTCGCACGAGCGGGCGCAGACCCTGAACGTATCAACCCACTCTCCCCGGTAGATCTGGTCATTGACCACTCAGTAATGGTTGACCGCTTTGCCAATGACCAGGCGTTTCACGACAACGTTGAAATTGAAATGCAACGTAACGGCGAGCGCTATGCGTTTCTGCGCTGGGGGCAGACCGCCTTTGACAACTTCCGTGTCGTACCTCCGGGCACCGGTATCTGTCACCAGGTGAACCTGGAATATCTCGCTCAGAGTGTGTGGGCGGCCAATGTAAACGGTGAAGACTGGGCTTACCCGGATACTCTCGTAGGTACCGACTCTCACACCACTATGATTAACGGCATCGGCGTACTGGGTTGGGGCGTAGGCGGTATCGAGGCAGAAGCAGCGATGCTGGGCCAGCCCGTGTCTATGTTGATACCGGAAGTCATTGGTTTCAAACTGACTGGCAAGATGCCTGAAGGCGTGACGGCCACCGACCTGGTCCTTACTGTCACCCAGATGCTGCGTAAGAAAGGCGTCGTGGGTAAGTTCGTCGAGTTCTACGGCGATGGCCTCGCCGACCTGCCTCTTGCTGACCGTGCCACTATCGCCAACATGGCGCCAGAGTATGGTGCCAGGTTTCTTTCCGGTCGACGACGAAACACTGAACTACATGCGCCTGAGTGGTCGTCCTGACGAGGTCATTAAACGTGTCGAGGCCTACTGCAAAGCACAAGGCTTGTGGCGTGAGGCTGGTGACGAACCTGAATTTACCGATAGCCTGCACCTCGATATGAGCACAGTCGAAGCCAGCCTCGCCGGGCCACGTCGCCCGCAGGATCGCGTTGCCCTGCCCGATGTACCAGATACCTTCGATGATCTGCTCGCACTGCAGGTGACGCCTGCTGACGACGATCAAGCCCGTCTTGAGAGTGAAGGCGGTAGCGGCACGGCAGTAGGTGGCCCTAATGCGCAGGCAACCGTGACCATCGACGGTGAAGAACACACCATGAGCCACGGCGCCGTTGTAATAGCCGCCATCACCTCCTGCACCAATACATCCAATCCAAGCGTGATGATGGCCGCCGGCCTTGTCGCCCAAAAAGCCATCGAACTCGGCATGATGCGCAAACCTTGGGTGAAGTCGTCACTCGCACCGGGGTCAAAAGTCGTGACCGACTATTTGGAAAAAGCCGAACTTACACCGTATCTGGATAAGCTCGGCTTTAATCTGGTGGGCTACGGCTGTACCACGTGTATCGGTA
>PDUK01000058.1 GCA_006212115.1 Thalassolituus sp.
AACGTGAACTGAGAGTGTGACAGACTGCATAAACACTGACTTCATCAGATGGCCAAGTGCCTGTAATAGGAAGTGACTTTGCCTCTGGGCACCACTTATTCTTACAAAGAGCCTCGCAATCGCGGGGCTTTTTGTTTTCACCGCCACACGTGTCGATGACCTAGGCGCCCCCGTACGATTTATCAAAGCCGCCCTGGCATTGCCCCTTCGGGAGGCATACAGCCGTACAAATCTGATCCAGTCAGATTTGTCCGCCTCTGGGCACCACTATTCCAAAAGCCTGTATAAAGATATGCGGGCTTTTTTATTGCCAAAAGAAAAAGATACGCCAGGGTCTGCTTGATGATGGAGCGCCCCCACCACCATTCCCATGAAAAATTAGGTAACAAAAAATAAAGGAACCTTTAGGTAAATACGCGTACCTATAATTGACCTCATTGATTTTGGAGTGCGTATGTTTATTTCTTCTGGCTCACTGAAACCGTCACTTCTGGCAGTCGCAACGTCTGCTTTAATTCTGACCGGCTGCGGTGGTAATGACAGCAGTAATGAAGATGGGAATACCGGTAGGGTATCCATGAGTGTGACTGATGCGCCAGTAAATTCAGCACTTGGCGTATACGTTCAGTTCTCTGGTGTTGTTCTGATTAAAGATGACGAAACACAGGAAGAACTGACGTTTGATGAGCCAAAACAGATTAACCTTCTGGATTATCAGGCCGGTAACAGCGTAGAGCTGTTCACGGACTTTGAAGTTGAAGCTGGAGAGTACTCACAGATCCGTTTGCTCGTAGATACAGAAGGAAATAACGATACTTATATCTCATTTGCCGATGGTTCGTTTGAGCTTGAAATCCCTAGTGGGGAGCAGACAGGCCTGAAACTTGTCAGTGGCTTCACTGTGTTAGCCGATGAGTCTGTCTCTTTCATGCTGGACTTCGATCTGCGCAAGGCGATCACTGTAACAGGTAATGGTGAATACAAGCTGCGTCCGACAATCCGGCTGATTGATATGGCCGATTTCGGTTCGATTACGGGCACCCTGTCTTCAGAGCTTTGTAATAGCGAAGACGTGAAAGCCGCGTATGTCTACGAAGGCGAAGTTACAGAGCCAGACGACCTGGGGACCGACGACGAACCAGTGGCAACGGCGTCAGTCAATGCTGAACTTTCGTACACAGCGTCTTACCTGACGCCAGGTGATTACACTGTCGCTGTAACATGTCAGGCCGAATTGGATGAACCGGATGTGGATAACGAAGAATTTGGTCAGGGCGAAGGTTTCGCATTTGTAAGTTCCGTGGTTACGATCGAGTCGGACGATACAGTCACGGTAGATGCTAACCCTGAGTAAGCATTTTAACGCAATCTATGGCGCAAGGAGGTGCCGCTACACTGCTTCTCCTCTTTTTCAGCCCGCCAACATAACCAGCATAAGTATGGTTGCTGACGCAAATGCTCCGATAATGTGAACGTGCAAAAACGCCGGTTTGCTTAGCTCAGACTCTTCCAATTGGTTAATCATAACCAGAACTCTCTCATCGCTTCATCTCATTACTATAGTAAGTACCAGAGCAGCGTGAAGTTCCAGAAACAGTCTGTGGCTTTTTGTTTTATTGAGGCATTACGAACCGTTACGCAGTCAGAAATTTGGCTACAGCCTCTATTTCTTCCTCGCTTTGAAGAGCAGGAGCGTGACCAGCATCGGCGACTGTGAACGAGTACGTACTGCGGCGCTGACACATACGTTGCAGTCCATCTTCTGTCAGAAGGTCAGAGTGTGCCCCGCGTAGTACAAGGACCGGACAAGACACCATTGACCACACGCCAGTGAGATCAATGTCTTCATCCACACCATCAAATGCATTGCGAATCGCTGGATCGTAGGTCAGTTGCCAGTTGCCCGATTCATCCTTGCGAGCAGCATGCGTTGCCATGGTGCGCCACTGCGCATCGGTCAACTTACCGAAACCAGCTGCGGTAGCTCTCAGGTAATCCTCAACGTCCAGTAACGAAACAAAGCCCGGAGCCTGCCCCACATACCCGGCCAGGCGTTGCAAACCCGTAAGCGGAATTTCAGGGCCAATATCGTTCAGAATCATTCGGTCAATTTGGGTATTCGGACTAGCTGCGAGCATCATACCGATCAGGCCGCCCATAGATGTGCCCAGCCAGTCGAAGCGCCCTTCACCAGTCATATCCGCAAGGTGAGTCATAAGTTGTTGCATGATACTGACATAAAGCGGATAGCCATAATGACTGGGGTCCGTCAGCCAATCACTATCGCCTCTGCCAATCATGTCGACAGTTACCACGCGATAATGATGAGTCATGGCTTCCGCCAGAACATCAAAGTCATGGCGGTTGCGGGTCAACCCATGGACACATATCAGTACCGGAGCGGTATCCATTGATGACTGCTGCCACATCTGAAATGCGAGCTTGCGAGCACCTTCCGGCGTTTCAACGGAATAAAACTGGGTGTGGGTTTCCAACGCCATGATGAGCTCCGGACAAGTGCTGTACCTTCAATCTGGCACAGCACCACGTCACAGGCAAGCCCGGTGCGCCTTACAGTAGGAAGGGGTGACGTCTAATCCGTCAGTTTTTGCTTCAGTACCAGAGGACTGACATTACGACTGACCAGTATGTCCTGAGCCTTGTTCATTTTTGAACGATCGGTGTAGGGACCAACAAACACCCGATGCCAGGTTGAGCCATTCACAGCACTGCTTTCGAGGTAAGCTGGCAGGCCTTCAAGCAACAACTCCGCGCGCATACGATCAGCGTCGGTATCAGAACGAAACGAGCCCGCTTGCAGACGATATTCGTATTTGGCAGCAGCATCTTTTGGCGTCGACTTGTAGGCCTCAACGTCGGGCACTTCAACCGTCTGCTTTTCCAGTAGCCGATAGAAATCGTAAGACGGCTTCACTGTCTTCTCGACAGTCGCTGCGTCCTCGCGCGCCCGATCGACACTCTCCTGCAGAACCTGTCTCGCATCTCCACGCAGTGACTCCAGCTCATCACCGGCTGGAACGGTAGAGAGATAGATGATGAAGCCGATAAAGCCTATCGCGATCGCAGGTGTGGTGACCCACACCCATGCCGGTGCTTTCTTGTGATTATCTGACATCAATACCGCCCAAAATCGACATGACTGCGCTTACATTTCTTCCGGGGCACTGACCCCTAGCAGGTACAGTCCGTTATGAAGTACCTGACGAACCGACTCAGCCAAGGTCAGGCGTGCATTGCGCACATCGTCTTCTTCGACCAGTGTCTTCTCAGAGTTGTACCAGGTGTGAAAATCACCCGCCAGCTCGCGCAGGTAGTTTGCGATCTGGTGAGGTTCGTTTGCATCTGCGGCACGACGAACCGTCTCCGGGAAGCGTCCGACTTTAACCATCATCTCTTTCTCAGTTTCAAGAGACAGCGCTCCCAGCGCAGCCAAGCCGGTCTCGGCGTTCCAGCTTTGTCCTGCTTCCGCCAGTTTGCGGAAAATAGAGCACACCCGAGCATGGGCATACTGAATGTAATACACAGGGTTGTCAGACGACTGCGAACGCGCCAAGTCGATATCAAATGTCAGCTGACCATCTGCCTTACGGGCCGCAAGGAAGTATCGGGTGGCATCACGACCCACTTCGTCGATCAGGTCACGCAGAGTAACGTAACTGCCCGCACGCTTGGAGATTTTCACTTCTTCACCGCCGCGCATAACGGTCACCATCTGGTGCAGAACATATCCCGGCCAACCTTCTGGGATACCGGCGTTTAATGCCTGCAAGCCAGCGCGTACACGCGTAATAGTGGAATGGTGATCGGCACCCTGCTCATTAATGACACGCGTGAAACCACGCTGCCATTTGTTCAGGTGGTAGGCAACATCCGGTACAAAGTAGGTATAGCCGCCATCGGTTTTGCGCATCACGCGATCTTTGTCGTCACCGAAATCCGTCGTACGCAGCCAGAGTGCGCCACCGTCTTCATAGGTGTAACCATTAGCGATCAGTGTCTGGACGGCCTCTTCTACTTTGCCCTCGGTATACAGTGATGACTCCAGGAAGTAGACGTCGAAATCGACACCGAATGCTTTCAGGTCGAGATCCTGCTCGTTACGCAAATACGCGACGGCGAAATGGCGAATGCCCTCAAGGTCGTCAGCATCTTTGGTCCCGGTAAAGCTCTGGTCTTCCGAAGAAACGGTGTCACCACGCATAAAGCTCTCGGCAAGATCAACGATATACTCACCGCGATAGCCATCTTCAGGCCAGCTTGGATCGTCTGGCGTCAGCCCCTTACAACGAGCCTGTACGGACAACGCCAGGTTGTTGATCTGCTGGCCGGCGTCGTTGTAGTAAAATTCACGAGTAACATCCCACCCAGTTGCTTCCAGCAAGCGACAGAGACAGTCGCCCACCGCAGCGCCACGACCGTGACCAATATGCAATGGTCCGGTTGGGTTAGCCGAAACAAACTCGACCTGTACCTTTTTACCTTCACCAACATTAGAACGACCATAGTCATTCTTCTGATCCAGTACGGCTTTAACCAGAGACGATGTCGACTCATCACTCAAGTAGAAGTTAATGAAGCCAGGGCCTGCAATTTCGGTTTTTTCGATCAGGCTGCTTTGTGGAATCGCATCAACCACCAGCTGCGCCAATTCGCGAGGGTTTTTACCCGCAGGCTTAGCCAGCATCATCGCCAGATTGGTGGCCAGATCTCCATGAGCCTTGTCGCGCGTATTGTCGACCTGGATACGCGGTTCGATGTCCGCAGGAAGGACATTCTGTTCTTTCAGAACGTTGACGGCAGCACTGAGTAATTCGGCAATCTGGGGTTTCATGATGATCCGGTCCGGACAATGACAATTGAGGGTGTTGTAAGGCTGCGGATTATCGCAAAATTACGATATAGGTTGAAGCCATCTCTGTAAGGGAGTCACACGTCATTTGAATCTTCAGAAAACCTTTTACCGTCTCGGCTGGCTACGCCTCGTTGTATTCCTGCTTTTGAGCGTCTTGCTGGGATGGTTGAGATACGACGACTTCGCCCTGCCAAACGCCACTTATTGGGTGACAGCCGGCTATATCCCGCTCACTGCGCTGGCTTTCTGGCAAGGCAAACGCCGAACTCACGAATCTCACTTGCTGATCCATATTATTGCGGAGTCGCTGTTAATCGCGATGCTGCTGTATTTTTCAGGGGGGGCGACCAACCCAGCTATCTCTTACCTGCTGGTATTACTGGTGTTTGCGGCATACAGCCTGGCAACGCATTATGCTGCGATCGTGGCAGGGCTCATGATCGTTATCTATAGCGCACTCATGCGATGGTATGAGCCCCTGGCGCATGCGCACCACCATGGCAGCAGCTTGTTCGACTGGCACGTAGCCGGAATGTGGCTGACCTTCGTCATCAGCGCCGCCATCATAGCGTCCATTCTTCCTGCCTTAATGCAGGATCGTCAGCGTCGTATGCGTGAGATCCAGTCGTTACGGGAACAACAGCTTAAAAACGAGCAATTGATTGGCATCGCGACCCTCGCTGCAGGTACCGCTCATGAAATGGGGACCCCATTGATGACCATGAATATGCTGCTGGACGACGCGACCAACGAAGATGGCACACTTTCAGAAACCGACGTGAATGTAATGCGCCAGCAAGTCGATCGCTGCCGGCACTCTTTACAGCAATTGGCCATGGCAGGACGCCATGCAAATAAGCACGGTTACCACGATGCGGGAGAATGGTTGGAGCAACAGCTTCATCGTTGGCGTTTGAGCAAGCCTCACGCGCTATGGGACGAACTGGTTTTAACAGATAGCGTTTCGGTTCCAGCCTCTCCGCTTCTGGATCAGGCACTACTCAATCTACTCGACAACGCAGCGGAGGCAGGCCAGCAGGCGATCCAGCTTGAAGCCCGGGTCAATGGTGGCAACTGGGAGCTGGATATCCGGCAACCCGATCCAAATGCGGCTGGCTATATTGCCGATGAATCAATTTTTGCCAGTGAGAAAGAACATGGGCTCGGCATCGGTTTATACCTGAGCAATGCGAGCATTGAGCAATTCGGGGGCAGTATTCATCTACAGGAAATGGCCAACGGTGGCAGCCTCAGCCGGTTAAGTCTGCCATGCCAGAAAGAAGGTGCCTGAGATGCCCCACCACTACCTGATCATCGATGATGACGAACACTTTGGCCAGGTTCTGAAACGGAGCCTAGAGCGCAACGGACAAACAGCCGACATTTTGCGTGATGCCGATAAGCTTGATGTGATTCAGCGGCCACCCCATCGCATTATTCTCGACTTACGGTTGGAAAAGAGTTCGGGGCTGGATCTGATATCGCCGCTAAAAGCCGAATGGCCAGATGCGGCTATCGTCGTTTTAACCGGTTACGCGAGTATTCCTACTGCCGTGGAAGCAGTTAAACGCGGCGCAGAGAATTATCTTCACAAGCCCGCCACCCTGAAAGAGCTCATGGGCGCATTCGAGGCTATACAAGTGGATGAAGACACAACGCAGGACATCATGAGCGTCGAACGAATGGAGTGGGAGCACATACAACGCGTACTGAATGAAAACAGTGGCAACATCTCCGCAACAGCAAGGGCGCTGAATATGCACCGTCGGACCCTACAACGTAAGCTACAAAAGTATGCTCCGCGCTAACAGCGTAGCGCTACTCGTCTTCGGTCAGATCGAGTGAGAAAATCAGTGCGTCCTCGCGCCCATCCGGGTGAGGGTAGTAGCCATCCCGCCGCCCTGTCTCGTTAAATCCCAGAGCGTCGTACAAGGCGATCGCCGGGGCGTTAGACTCTCGCACTTCGAGGAAGAAAGTCGCGATCTTTCGCTCAACTAGTATTTCAATCACACGTGTCAGCAACGCACGGCCTAGCCCTTGCCCCTGACGTTCCGGCAGTACACTGACCATCAGCAGCTCAGCTTCATCCAGCACAGTGGATATCACTGCATGCGCGACATGGGTACCTTGTTCTTCCATCACCCATACGCTGTCTTGCTTGTGCAGATAGCGCAGCATGATTTTTTCAGACCAAGGGTAAGCATGAGCTGCGGTCTCAATCTCCATAATGGTAGACAAGTCACTCAGCTCACCTTTGCGAATATGATGCATCTTATTAGTTACTGTCCGAACTCTGAACTAAAGGAATCAGCGCTAACCACAAAGCACGTTTATTCTCGGCAGAATGCATCAAGGCATCCACATCGTTTATGTGAAAGCCACTACTCACCCCACCTTTGGCCATCCAGATCTGTGCCGCAGGGCCAACGGTAATGACACCTCGCACTCCCTGAGAGCTGAAATGCTGCCATTGGGCTTTTAGAGCCTGAAGGGCCACTGCTTCGCTTTGGTCCTGATGACGGGACTCTATGAATGGCCAACGAAATGAAACTGGCTGTGGAACAATCGTCACGGCAGGATCAAATGCCTTAACCACACGAGTAATAAATGGGATTGCGCTATCCAAAGGTTGCGACGCATCAAATACCCACACGGTATCGCCAGATAACTGAAGAAATTCAAGAGCGAAACGAGGAGGTTCTGCCGATGCAGAAACGACAGGCTCAGAAATAGCAGGATCTGAAATGACGTCCTGGCTATGCGGCCTATCGCTCGCGACCTCTTCCGTCTGAGCAGGCACCTGAGGAGCCGTCGTCTTATTTACTTCAGGGCGAGATACAGAAGCAGCTTGAGAATGGTTCGCTACCGGTTGCCCAGCACGCAATAAATCAGCGGCCGCAGCCGGCCGGGCATGATCGTGCTCGACCTCAATCGAGATATGCTCGTGCCGCTCTGATGGCGTGTCCTCCGCTATCCAACGAGACGCAGGCGCATGAGGCAACGCTTTACGGGGCATCCAGGCAGTGATTCCCATTGCCCTCAAGTAATCAACACGACGCTGTTCTAACATAGCGGATAACGTTCGTAAGCGGTGAAAAAATCAGATAAAAATCGCTCTCCAACACGTGTGGATACGATTAATCGCTGTCTACATGATCAAGGGAGATAGAGAAGAAAGCCCCGATGATCAGCGCGTAGTATACGCGTGATCATCGGGCATCGCAGCAGGTGCGATTATCGGATTGGTGTCGCTGTCAGGTTCGCCTGAATGTCTGCATTCTGGACAACAATCTGACTGATCAGGGTTTGCGGCGTGCTATCTGGTGTAGCGGCGATCTTCAACCCATCAATATTCAGCTGTTTAAAATGAACTCGACCGAATACTGCGAAACCGAGAGGGCCTTGTTCTTGAATCTGAGATTCAAGAATAGGATTTCCATCTGTATCTACGAAATCTGGGCGACCATCACTATCAATGTCTGAAAGCAAATCGGGAATACCATCACCATCGTTGTCCTCATAAGGTGCACGCACAGCCGTTCTTGATACATCAAGAGCGAGATCAATATTCAAACCGTAATCGTTACCGCCTTGAGGGCCATCCTGCGTACTGAAATTATCCAGAGTTAAAGTAGTGCCGTTTGTTTGCGTCCAGGAGAAACGGTTACCCTTACCGAGATAACGGTAGTAATTTGGATCATTTACATCAGTCGGTGCTTCTGCAAACTTTGCCTTCACCTTGATGGTCAAACCCTGATCACCTCGATCTTCAAACCGACCGCCGCTTCCAGTACATGAGCCAAGGTCTGAGCCTGTGCCGCCAATACAAACTTGACCAGCACCACCCGAAGCGACCGAGATCGTAGTACCGTCTTCAAGACGTTCGAGCGTGAAGGCACCAAGATTATCACCGTCTTCACGAGAGCCAAAAATGATACCGCCCTCGATTTCGCCCGTCGCACTGTTGTAACTACCCACTTTGATCGTTGACCAGGTCAAGCCTTTGTTAAACGTCAGACCATCTTCAGTCACGTCAATGGAAGCACCACGCATGTGAAGGTCATAGGTCACACCCGTTAACCACACGCCACGACCAAATTCGTCGACCGTAATCGCCGCGTCGCCATCAGTAATGCGAAGGTCGCCATTCAACGTCAGACCCTGTGTGCCGCCAACACCATCACTGTTGATCTGACCACCCGGAGCAATAGTCAGGTTACCGTTCAGTGTAAAGCTGTATGATGGGAATACTTCCATCGCAAGGAGCAACTCAGTGCCACCCATATAGTTTGCATCCATCGCTTCATCTTCGCTTGTACCCACTGTCACACCGGCAAAGCTGTATTCTCCACGCAAGTCTTTGAAGTCGATACGTAGACCATCATACGTACCTACTTTGTTTTCGCGATCGTATCCCACATTCGGATCAAACTGACCAGTCGCGGAATTGTACGGGTTTGCATAATAGTCGGCAGGTAAGGAAGCCAGATCGGGTCCAGAGGTCAGATCCAGTGACACCTCACCTTCACCCCATCCGTTGAAGCCGTTGAAGTACACCCAATTACCGTCGTCATTCATCGCGAAGTAAGTATTACTCTCCGCGGCCGTCTTACCTGCAAAGCTACCCGGTGTCGTAAGGCTACTATCACCAGGATCTTCCTCAGGTGCTGCTGATACGATGTTCCAACCGACTTGAGCAGTAATACCCTGTTGAGTTGAGCCATCGGCACTGCCTATGTCGCCACCCGGGAAAAAGTACAGATAGTTTTTACGCTCAATGCCATCGACGAGACCATCCTGGAACAATACCTGCCCACGGAAGCTCCCAAGTGACGAACCATTCTCCTCACCAAGAACCAAGTCATCCAAGCTGAAAGAGAACGTCAGATCTTCATAGCGGAGGGCCATGTATGGGTTGTTTGCATCGTCTTGCTCAAAATCAAGCGTCAAACCGGATTCCGTGCTGAAGTCACCTCGGAAGTTACGCGCCAGAATTACGTACCCATCATCCGTATACTTAAATGCAGGGCGGTCTTCGTCATCATTTATTAAAGTGAGCGAAGGAATAAAAGTAATCCCTTCGCCTATGTCAGCACCGCCACCACGAATCGTCAGTGAGCCGTATGCTTCCAAGTCAACGCTGAGAGCACCGAAAGTATCGCCTAAAAGGTAACCGGCCGAGCTCGGATCACCATAATTTCCCACGGCTAAATCAGGATCATTTGATAAGCCGATTGCTGATGCCTCATATCTCAGCCTTAACCCTCGATTGTCAAAAGTACCGAAATCGAATTCAATATCACCGTCGTTTACAATAAGGCGGCCATAGTTGATGATCGCTGACATTGCGAGATCATCGATGATCCACTCCATGCCATCATCACCGAAATGGAGGCCATCAAAAAACACGCCTACCTGAGAGCCATCAAACGCAAGATTACCATCGCCATCGCTTCCCATATTCAGGCGAAACACACCAGTGTCGTCTGAAAGGTCACCCACAGTACCATTGTCATTGTAGGACTGCGTTAACCCGCGAAGGCTGAAAAAGTCATTGGTAATACCCGTTGATCCAGTCATACCAACGCCGCCAACCGTGAACTCACGAGCGCCGAGCTTATTGAACAGATTCAGAGTACCGTCAGAGTCAATATCAATAGTTGTAATCGATGGGGCACCGCTCAAGCCATTTATGTTGACGTCACGCATATTGGCAGCAACACCATCTTGGCTATAGCTGATCTCACCAATACTGAGATCACCAGGATTCATTTCAATAGTGACACCAGCTTGTCCCGACACATTGGCCATGCTTTCGTCATCAAGCGCTTCCAAGGCAGATACCGAAATAGTTTGGATTGCGAGCGCCAGGGCACTAAACGTCAACGTTGTCTTTTTCATAATCAATCCACCGGAAACAAGAGTAAATTACCGCCGACCGTGATGTCGCCGTCCAGCTGGACGCCAAAGATCTCGGTTTGCCGAAAGGCAGTTCCGTCTTCAAGAGGTACACCAAACTCACCATTGTTCGCCACTGCAAACTTGAATTTGAAGTCATTGAAAGTGATCGTGCCCGGCAGGCCAATCTTCAACACCTCATCATCAACTTCTTCTTGCTGGAAATCACCATCCACCCAAACGTCGTAGTTAGTGGCAGTCTGCAGTGTTTCGGTCTGAAGTGTAAGCCCCTCAAAGGACAAGCCTCCTGAAATGTCATCTAAGACGTACCAGCCTTCGCTGTTCTCGTTCAACTTAATCGCCAAACGAAGGCCGCATATACCGTTTTCACACTCTTCCGATCCTACGATATTACCCGCAGTATCAAATATTGGTCGGCTACCAGTAGGAAAGCCAGCAACCTCATTTGGATCATCCCAAAGAGGTCCGCCGTTCTTGTTAATCGCAAACTCACCGGAGAGATAAACACCGCCTTTGCCCGAAATTTCAGACAAATCCATATCATCGATGGCTTGCATTTCTGCAAACGTAGATGACGCGGCCACTAAAGTGGAAATCGAAAACACTAATCTTCTAACTATCATTCTGGCCTCCACCGGTTACAAGTCGCGACTGGTAACTTTGAGATATTGAGCGCGCAAACCGTCTACTGTAATGGCACCCAAGCTAGCATCGGCACTGTTACCAATGCGGACATCACTGATTGAGATAAAGCTCTTTGGAGAGTTCTCATAATAATCATTGTAGAACTGTTGCATTTCTTCCTGGCTGTTGGTGTCAATATCATCACCAGGACGCAGCTTAGTCAGCTCGAATTCAAAGTTGCCATCGGACGTAGCTGACAGCCTCATAGGTTGAATTTCACCGTATCCGAGATTAAGACTGATAAACATGTTATCTAAGTTTAGTGTAGATGCCTCTTTAGCAGCGAGATCATTGTCACATACTGTTGGATCACATACGCTAATATCCAACTCTTTGATAAACAGATTCAACCGTATCTCTGCGTTGAGTTCGTCATCGCCCTGCTCGTCTGGAGCGGACCAAAGACGGAATGCAGTGCCGTCCACGAAAAGTCCTTTCATGTTGATGTCGATGAAATCAGTCCGTGGTGTCGTCGAACCGTTCGGGTTCACTGAATTCACTGCGAATTCGAACGATGCGCCCACATCCAAGCCATCTCTACGCTCAACACCACTCGCCAGGGCGACCGATACGCTTTCTATCCCTTCTTTGGTTTTTTCTTTACGGGTGATCAATCCACCTTCGCAGGAATTAAAATCACCAGAATCCAAGCCACAAAGAACTCTGAACTCTTCGACATTACTAACAGCTTCAATATAAGAGCCTGCAGCGGCTGAAAAGCTATCGGAATCGTTGTTCGCGAAAGCTAAGTCCTTCCGGGCTTCGATCAATTCGTTGTAAGCATCCTGACGAACTGACTGCTGTTCCTCGTAGGACTCGTAAGAATTGTTGTATGCGGTCCGAGCATCCCGACAAGCACCTCCCCCGATTGTGGGACATGCGGAACCATTCAATCCGGTACAATTATCGCCAAACTCACAATCAGCTTGAGGTCGAATAGCCATAAAAGCCTCATAGGCATCGTAAGCGGTATTCAGTCTCTGTCCGAGAATCACAACTTCAGCGTCATACTCGGTCTGCTCTTGAGCAACAACAGCCTCTCTAGGAACAATTTCAGACTGATAGTAGTCATTCATCTCGGACTCCAAAGTACCGAGCCCTATAGAGTATGTGTTTGCAATGGACGCTTTAGACGAATTCAGAGCATCGAGCTCAGCGGTAATCTCTTGCTCCGCGACCAGCTCATCACAGCCCGGTTGCCCCCATACACACCCCTGGTAGTACGAGAACGTCGCAAAGGTTTCACTGTTTTGAATATCTGACTGATACTCATCCGTCGCCAGTTCAAGCAGGGCCAGATCGTTACTAATCTGAGCGTACTTTTCATTATACAGAGGATCATTTGGGTCTAGACCCGCGCTACCCCGAACCGTACGAATAACGTAGGGATGATTGTAGCTACCAATTTGGCCAGGAGTACGTACCGTCCCTTCTGAACTACCCTCTCCCATCACATACAAACTGGTCCACTTAATATCGATCTCTTCGCCCGCTGAACTCCGGATCCCGGTAACGGAGAGCTCTGCACCCTCAGTATCCAGCACGAAGTTATCAAGCGCCAAGCCAAGACCTTCCCCGGTAGTTGCACTCATTTCATGATCATCAAGCGCCTTTAGGTCTGCATGGGAAAAGCTAGAAACTGCGATCGAAGCTAAAATAAAAGTAGATAATTTATTCATCATTAGCACCCCTTCAGACTACCCACACAGGTAGCCTCACGTGGCGTACCGTTAGTTGCACTAAACAAATCAAGGTTGAGCGGGTACTTAACTCCGGAATTAGAATCGAATTTAGCAATATTCAAAAACGCTCCCCGTTGAGTCAACACGCGATCACTGCCTTCGATACCCGAAAAATCCTCCCAAGGAACCGAACTAGTCTGGAGAGATACAAACGCGCCCGTTGCACCACCACCGTTCTCAAAATCAACGCTTTCATCACCGATGTAAACACTCTGAAAGTTCGTCAGAGGAAAACAGGCTGGTGTACCTGTAACAGTACAGTCTTCCGATCCAGTTAATGCTGGGATAATGAATTCAAGTGCAGATCCTGGAGCCGTGAAGCTCCTACCCGCCGGAACACCCGCCCAAGAAGCTCGTTTAAGGTAAGGGACGTCCAAATATGGGCTATCAGGGTTTTGAAGCTCGCCATCTTCATTTAGCTCGCGACCAGCTCCATAACTATAGCCAACGGTACCTACAGCTCCATCAACCAAGTCAATAGTACTTACCAACTGCGTACCCAAAGCATCTGCCAAACCTAGTTCAACACATTGGAACCAACTAGCGGTTCCCTGACCATTACAGTTTTGATCATAAACTACGGATGCAGGGCCCTCGATGCGACCGTTGAGATTGCCAGTCAAAGAAATCAAATCACCTGACAGCCATCCCTGTGCTTCTGCAAATCCGATACGCACACCGGCAATCTGACGGACACCGTTCTCCACTTTATACGCCAGTTCAATGTACGGATCACGGATACGGAACTCTTCAATATCGGCATTCACAGCATCTTTGTAATCCGTCACACGACCTAGACCGAAATTCTCAATGATTAGATCGGCATCATGAGCAACTAAGTTACCGTTTTGCGTAATTGGATTACCGTCTTGATCTGTCATAGGAACGGTACCATCCTCTCCAACAACGCGATCAAACTCGCCGACCTTAAGCGTATCTATAGTCATGAGTGTTTCGATATCGAGGCCAAGGTTCACTTTCGTAAACTCGTACTGACCCGCCCACTCACCAGTCCCGTCACTGTACGAAGATGCATCTATGGTGATGAAAGCCTGGCCTGCAACGGTCGACATTTCCCGATCGCTGATAGCTTCGAGTGAGCACACCGGCAAAGACAGAGCAGTGAGCGCGATGGTTAACGGATGGCGGAGAATGTTATTCACTTCACGACCTCATTTTCGGTCAAGAGCACCGTTTTGAACGTCAGTTCAGTTTATATCAAGAGAAGCAGATACTCGGTGACAGCTTGTTTTTATTATTGGAATCCTTGTTACGTATAGGATATTCGTTAGGGATTTTGCTTCAAGAGGTAATAGCGGTACGAACGTACTCTTTACAGTGAAGCGACATTCAATTCTGCTCAATTAGAATTATTAATGAGACATATCCACGTAGAGGCCCTGATAGTCTCATCACATGCAGCAATGATCGTCATGTAAGACTACGTTGTTTATCCGTAGCTTGATATCGGGTGATTGCTCCCTGTAGAAGGGAAGCACCTTTCCGTCAGCGTTATTAGCCGATGCATTGTCGGGGATGAGATCCCCTCCTACATGTCCCATGATTAGCTTTGCCGATTCATCGCGCATAGCCAGGCAACCTGGCCTAAACCCTAGATAAGAAAAAACCCCAGCAGGTTACCCTGCTGGGGTTTTGGAATAGAAGCTTGACGATGACCTACTCTCACATGGGGAAACCCCACACTACCATCGGCGATACTGCGTTTCACTTCTGAGTTCGGAATGGATTCAGGTGGT
>PDUK01000172.1 GCA_006212115.1 Thalassolituus sp.
CCTCCCAGCATTCTTCGCGCCTGCGATACCCAAACTGGCGGGAATCCATCACCAGAATACGCTCTCGAACACCGGCAAAGCCTACGATATCTAAATCGTCGTAATGCAATGATTTCAAACGAGAACCTCCTTGGTTAATGACTAGTAGATCACAGCAATTGTGTTGTTTGAGGCCAAACAGACTGATACTCTTGCACCAGTAAGGACAACGCACAGACACGGAGCCACATCGCATGTCGTCAATGATCGCCACAAATAGACGCAAACTCGCCTACGAACTGGGCACAAAAGCCGATAAACGCCAGTTTATCCCGTTTTCAAAGAACACCAATACTAACAATGGTCGCAAAGTCTTTATCGACGCGGCACTGGCTCCTTTGTTTGCGCACTTCTTTCAAGCGGATGATGCCAACACGATCCGTATCGTTTCCAAAATTGAGCAGCTGAGCGCAATTGCAGGCGGCATAGCAGCGAACACCAATGTAACGACGCCCTTTGAATAT
Source organism: Thalassolituus sp. (assembly GCA_006212115.1). Lineage (GTDB taxonomy): Bacteria > Pseudomonadota > Gammaproteobacteria > Pseudomonadales > Oceanobacteraceae > Thalassolituus. The sequence continues at coordinate 504 of PDUK01000172.1, forward strand.
ATGGAGAATATTGGTGAGCTGGCGATCTACTATCAGCTGCACTCTAAATCTGGGGAGAATGCGGCTGAATCTGGGGTGTATATTACCGGAGTGAAGCGTGCCTCAAAGAGAAGTAGCACCAAAGCGGAACTTATTGAAATTACTCCATGGGTTACTCAGCCAGTTGGTAGCGATATTGCAGTACATGCACACGGAGCGATCCATGCTGATGAGGATACTAAAGTAGCCGCAGAAACCACTCGAAATGCGCTCATAAAATCGGGGCTTGGAGTACACGAAAGTATCAATCTCTTCTTCGTCCCAACACCTATCAAGGATGACATGGGTCTCTGGATGACTCCTGACGCACGATCAATCAAGCCACAGGAAGTCGCTAAAAAACTGGCTAATGTAATAACAGCTACCCAAAAATATCAGGGCGCAACTACTAAACGGCACTGGACTGTTGAGGGTGACACAGTCAAGTTATTACAGTTAACGCTTGAACATTTACCAACCGTAATTGATCGCCACGAATTCACTCTCATAAATCCAGTAGCTGATATTGCTCTTGTCGCCAACACACTTGAAAGAGCAGGTGCCAAAGTGACCAGTAAAACAACTGATAGTTCGCGGGCAAAAGCCGCGGTCAAATTATCGAGCGAGCGCAGCAACTCACAAGAGAACAAGGAGCTTGCAGCCAAAGTTAGTAATGGAAATACAGCTCTTGCCGCACCTAATACCCATACAATTATCAAGTCTACCTTTATAGATTACGTTAAGAACCTAACCGGTAGTCTGGCATGGTGAGGCTAATACAACGACCGGAGAACTCGGAAGAAATTCTGTTCTCATTCGACATAGAGGGAAGTCATCTCTATATACCGATTCCGCAAACAAGTATTCCCCAAACCACTGCGTGCGAATCCAGCATACCTAGCTTAGCGGCTGAATCGACGTATGATTACTGTCTACCTAATTGGATGCCTGCAAAATCAGTTATCAATGGTACGTTCGAATACATCTGTACTGCAGATAAACTCAGGGTAACTCCGACAGTTTTTAATGCTCGAATCTACAGAGTAGATGATTACCGTCCCGATCCTCGTGAAAACTTGCTTACCATCGAAGAAACACGGCGTGTATTTTTTGGTATGAAAGTGCAATTCAAAGAAGTACTAATTAACTCGAATTGTGACAAACAGTACTTCGTATTTCCTGATAAAGAAAATGATATCTGTAACTTGCATACAGACAGCCTGATTTGGCTACATACGCGAGCCGGGTATACCGCGGTTGGTCCAGCAGACATATCCTTTGCTACGCCGATTTCAAAAAATCATCTACTCATCATTGATTTAAATACCGGCAATTTTAACTACGGCACAGAAGAAGAAAACGCAGCGATGCGTGCTGAAGCCGAATCCGACCTGTTCGACTTCATCAAATCCATCCGTATCGACTTCTCTCCCGAGATTCAGGCTCAGATCGACGAAGCCAGAGCAATTGAGAACGCCTGAACACTCTGTTCAGGCACTACTCTCCCTGCAAAGTAAGTACTAACCGACGACTGCCACCGTATTCACGATGCTCACACAGGTATATTCCCTGCCAGGTACCCATATTCAGCCTTCCATTGGTTACTGGAATCATTACCGAAGGCCCTAAAAGGCTCGATTTAATATGTGCGGGAAGATCGTCCGGGCCTTCGTCGTTGTGTTTGTAGTAAGGCTGATTTTCAGGCACCAACCGACTGAACACTTCTTCGAAATCCACTCGCACTGTTGGGTCAGCATTTTCGTTAATCGTCAGTGACGCTGAGGTGTGCTGAATAAACACATGAAGCAGGCCAACGGAAACATCGGCAAGCTCAGGCAAGGCCTTTTCAATATCACGAGTAATTAAATGAAAGCCGCGGGCGCGGGCTTTTAACTGAATGGTTTTCTGGGTCCACATAGGCGACACCTTGTGTCAGAAAATAAGTGATATTCGTAGCAGGATATATCTATGAAATGAAGAAGCGTCAGCGAGGCTGCAACAACACGGCGCAGAGTTTTATGGAAGCAGAGCGTATTGTAATACGTGAGCATTCCGAAAAACTCTGCAACACAGTTGTTGCAACGCAGCTAGATTCGGGCCAGCTGCTTAGCGCATCATAGGAGGCATCCCACCCGGCGGCATACCACCACCGCCCGGACCACCAGGGCCTCCCATACCGCCCATGGCTCGCATCATTTTCTTCATGCCGCCTTTGGCAGTAACCTTCTTCATCATTTTCTGCATTTGCTTATAGAACGCGATTCACATCCTGAATCTGCGTACCAGAGCCTGCCGCAATACGCTTTTTACGTGAGCCGTTGATTTTGTCAGGGAAGCGACGCTCATCAAGGGTCATAGAGAAAATGATGGATTCCATCTGCTTAAACTGGCCTTCCGCAGCGGTCGTCTGCTTGGCCATGGCACCCAGGTTACCCATACCCGGCAGCTTATCCAGCATACCTGTCAGGCCACCCATGTTTTTCATCTGCTGAATCTGATCAAGGAAATCTTCCAGATCGAAGCCTTTGCCTGTTTTCAGTTTCTTGGCAAGCTTGTCGGCTTTCGACTTATCGATCTTACGTTCTGCTTCTTCGATCAGAGTGAGAACGTCACCCATATCGAGAATACGTGAAGCAACACGGTCAGGATGGAAAGGCTCGAGCGCGTCGGTCTTTTCGCCCATCCCCATAAACTTGATCGGCTTACCCGTAATATGACGCACAGACAGAGCGGCACCACCGCGCGCATCACCATCCGCTTTGGTCAGTACAACACCGGTCAGAGGCAAGGCATCATTAAATGCTTTGGCTGTATTCGCAGCGTCCT
>PDUK01000173.1 GCA_006212115.1 Thalassolituus sp.
GTACCAGAGGCGGATGCGGTCATGACGGGTGAGCCAGGGATTGTTTGCGCAGTGATGACGGCCGACTGCCTGCCGGTACTTTTCTGCGATCAAAAAGGAACACAAGTTGCCGCCGCGCACGCGGGTTGGCGAGGGCTGGCGGCGGGCGTCTTGCTCGAAACTCTGAATACCTTTGAAGAGCCATCAAAGGTAAGTGCTTACTTATGCCCTGCGATTGGCCCTGAAGCGTTTGAGGTAGGGCCAGAAGTAAAGTCGGCGTTTGCTGAGGCTCCCGACGTTTATTTTCGCAAAGGGCACAATGACCGTTGGTTCGCAGACTTGTATGAGCTTGCCCGCTGGCAGCTGATGCAGGCCGGTGTCGGGGAGGTTCTGGGCGGAAAACACTGCACCTATTCAGAGTCTGAACACTACTTCTCTTATCGGCGTGACGCTACTACCGGTCGTCAGGTCAGTCTGATCTGGATCGAATCGTCAGCGGCGTCATAAACCCCAGGTAAAAACACCGTTGCCATAACCTTACTAAATACCACGATAAAACCTGCCTGAGCCTTGATTTTACAGGGGTTTGGTGGTTCACACATGCGATATCTGCTGTTAGAATAAGCGCCATAAATGACAGCTTGCCTAATGCTACACACCCGGAGCTTGGCAAGTGTCATACATGGCCTTCGATGCGGTTATCCCCCGTGTCCGGCCCTGACCCCGGTTTCCTGGACCAGGCACCCGGTATCTGATGACGAACTAAGAGTGACTCATCCAGCCTATAAGGGACTGTTTACATCTGTTTTTTTACGCAGAAAAAACAGGCCCTACTCGCACAGATACGTAACTCGTGCTCAACGGTGAGCACAAGAACAGAGGATAATACGGTGGAATTAATGTCCGGCGGAGACATGCTGGTTCGTGCACTTCACGAGTCAGGTGTTGAATATATTTACGGATACCCAGGTGGCTCGTTACTGCACGTTTATGACGCAGTTTACCGACAGAGTGCTGTTAAGCACGTACTGGTGCGTCACGAGCAAGCCGCCGCTCACATGGCTGATGGCTACGCACGTGCAACCGGCAAGCCGGGTGTGGTGATGGTGACGTCTGGTCCAGGTGCAACGAATACGATTACCGGTATCGCAACAGCCTTTACCGATTCGATTCCTATGGTGGTGATTACCGGTCAGGTCATGAGTCACCTGATTGGCGATGATGCTTTCCAGGAAACAGACATGCTGGGTGTGTCACGTCCTATCGTGAAGCACAGCTTTGCCGTACGTCGTCCGGAAGACATTCCGGAGATTGTTGCGAAAGCATTTTACATCGCCAGCACCGGTCGTCCTGGGCCGGTAGTAATCGATATTCCAAAAGATATGACGATGCCTAACGAGCGTTATGAGTACGTCTATCCGAAGAAAATTAAAATGCGCTCTTACACGCCGCCACAGCGTGGCCACTCTGGCCAGATTAAAAAGGCCGTTGAGTTGCTGCTGGCTGCTAAGCGCCCGGTGATCTACTCCGGCGGTGGTGTCATTATCGATGGCAGCTCTGACAAACTGCGCGCACTGGTTGATCGCCTGAATTTCCCTTGCACCAACACCCTGATGGGGCTGGGTGCCTATCCGGGCACGGGTGAGCGATTCCTTGGCATGCTGGGTATGCACGGTTCTTACGAAGCCAACATGGCTATGCACAATGCAGATGTCGTAATTGCTATCGGCGCGCGCTTCGATGACCGCGTAACCAACGCAACGAACAAGTTCTGCCCGGATGCGAAAATCATCCACGTAGACATTGATCCGTCATCCATTTCTAAAACCATCATTGCTGATGTGCCGATTGTTGGCCCGGTAGGTGCGGTTCTGGACGAAATGATGGCACTGCTCGATGAAGCCGGCGAAACACCCGATGCAGAAGCACTGGAAACCTGGTGGAAGCAGATCAACGAATGGCGTGAGCGTCATGGAGGTCGTTACGAGAAAAACGACAGCCAGCTGATGAAGCCACAAGAAGTGATCGAAGCCATGTGGACTGCCACCAAAGGTGATGCCTTCATCACCTCTGACGTAGGTCAGCACCAGATGTTTGCAGCGCAGTACTACAAGTTCGACAAGCCAAACCGCTGGATGGGCTTTGGTTTCCCGGCGGCAATGGGCATCAAAATGAACTTCCCGGATGACATGGTTGTATGTGTTACCGGTGAAGGTTCTATTCAGATGAACATTCAGGAACTGTCGACCTGTCTGCAGTACGGCATTCCAGTGAAAATCCTGTGTCTGAACAACGGCTCTCTGGGCATGGTTCGTCAGTGGCAGGACATGAACTACGAAGGTCGTCACTCGCACTCTTACATGGAGTCACTGCCTGACTTCGTGAAGCTGGTAGAAGCGTACGGCCACGTTGGTATTCGCGTGACAGAACGCGATCAGTTGCCACAGGCGTTGGAAGACACCTTCGGCAAATACAACGACCGTCTGGTTTTCCTCGACGTAGCTGTTGATGAAACCGAACACGTATACCCAATGCAGGTACCAACTGGTTCCATGCGCGATATGTGGCTGAGCAAGACGGAGCGTACCTGATCATGAGACACATTATTTCTATCCTGCTGGAAAACGAGCCGGGTGCGTTGTCACGCGTGACGGGATTATTCGCCCAGCGCGGATACAACATCGAAACCCTGACAGTGGCACCAACAGAAGACGAGACACTGTCTCGTCTGACCATGACCACGACTGGCGACGATCGTAAGATCGAACAGATCACCAAACAGTTAAACAAACTGATTGAAGTGGTTAAGCTGGTTGATCTGTCTGAAGGTCCGCACATTGAGCGCGAACTGATGCTGATTAAAGTCAAAGCGATTGGTGCTCAGCGTGCTGAAATCAAACGTACCGCCGACATCTTCCGTGGCCAGATCGTTGATGTAAGCCCAAGCGTGTACACGATCCAGCTGACCGGCACGACCGACAAGCTTGAAGCCTTTATCGAGTCCATCGGTCCAGGTTGTGTACTCGAAACCGTACGTACTGGTGTATCTGGTATTGCGCGTGGCGAGAAAGTACTGAGTCTGTGATTCGGGCCATGCCCGCAGCGACTCACAGAAAGGGCCTTCGGGCCCTTTTTTGCTTTTACCAGCGAAGACTCGTCCAGTCAGGACGAAAAATGGTATTATCCAATTCATATTTCAACGATTAGCCTGGACGCTGAATCGCAGGGCTAAACCAACACAAAGGAATGTATATGTCGTTACACCGTATTGGAGATAGTCTTTATCTCAACCCCCCTGGCGCTGCTGGAAAAACAGTCGAAATTGCTCCTTCGTACCATGAGCAGGCCGAGCGTTTAGTGGCCGCTGAAAGACAAGGTGACTTCTATGCGATCACTGCTGTGAAGCACCTGAAGGCCCTGACCACAGGGTTCGGCGGAAAGCACAATGTGTTTATTTCAGACAGCGGTAGCTTCCGTGCCAATACCTATCAAGAAGTTCAGATCTATGTTCCGAATATAGTTGCCACAGTTGAGCGTCGGGACGATGATAAGTTGCTGATTAATAAGATCGAATTGAGCCCGGAGTTTGGAAACCTAGAAGTGGCCAGGAATAATAAGCCTGGAATATATACCGTTACTGCTACTGAAAAGCCAGAGTATAGTAATGACGGACGTATCAAAAAGGAGAGCTATCGTCCTGTTGTTATTGCAGATCCCCGTTTTGCTAAACCTGCAGATGCAGCTGATGAGATAAGAAAAAGGTTAAGCAAACTTTGTGGTAAGAGTGTGGCCATGGTAGGTGATTTCGACTTTTTCTATTCACCTTACGGAAAAATCTTAGATGGAAAAAGATGTTTTGATGCCACCAAAGCAACGGAGGTTTATGCATATGCTGGTCTGCTCGCAGATGCAATGGAGGCAGCTAAGGATCAGCACGGTGTTACCTGGTCGTCAGATCGAGGGGGCTCCGTTGTCTTAACGCAGGCACTTCAGGCGCTCCGGTTAAAACAACAGATGTTGGGCAATGCGATGCCCATGTTTACTGAAGCCAACGTACATATTATCAAAATGTATAAGGCATATAACGATCCTTATGTGACGTATAACGCAGCCAAAAGCCTTGGAATGAAAGCGGACGCGAAAATACTCGCAAGTGCTCATGGTGCCCACGCAAAATTAAAGACAATTGCCGGTAATATTGCACGGATAGCGAGGGAGAAAGATCCCCATATTAAGACAGGCACGCTGATTTCGGTAGGCGGTTCGACGAACACTTATATAGCGGCTACAGGTTTACTAGTGGCAAGCGGTGCTGGTGTACTTACTAATGCCGGTATGCTGGCCAGTATTGTACCGATCCTCACCGGGGTCGGTACCGCAGCCACCTTTTATGGCGCTCTATCCTCGTTGTATCAAGTAAGTAAAGACCGAAAGGATGGTGAATAAATGAAAGCCCCTGACTGGATTAAATTTTTTCCTTTCATTAACGGTCGGATGCCAGACCACCTCATTCATGAAGTGAAGGGTCCCTATTTCAGTAAAAGATGGAAAAACACCTGGAAGATTGGTGATTCCCAGTTCGAGTTTTATGCGCCATGGGCGAACCCTATTATAGGTACAAAGGGTGACTCCCGGGGTACATACGCTCGTAAACCAGGCAAGGCAGATGTCCTGATAAAGACGTTTGAACGATCTATTATGGCAGATGGACCATACGTATCAGGGTGGGGTACTTCGTATTTTTACGCAAATCGTTGGTACTTTCTTGCCCCCTGGTTTAATGGTGTTGAGGCGACGCTTACGGTAAAAGCGGCTGTAGTTAAATCTTATGAGGCAGCCCCCGGTGATAGTCTGGGATT
>PDUK01000174.1 GCA_006212115.1 Thalassolituus sp.
GTGCTCTGACCGAGAATACACATTGGGATATTGTCATCGCTGGTGGTGGTGTCACCGGCGCGGGAGTGGCCAGAGAAGCGGCCCGGCGAGGCCTACGTGTGTTACTTGTTGACCGCCAGGACTTTTCCTGGGGGACCTCCAGTCGCTCTTCAAAAATGGTTCACGGTGGACTTCGTTATATCGCTCAGGGCGATGTGCGCACAACGCTGCATTCTGTAAAAGAGCGCGAGCGGCTGATGCAGGAAGCTCCGGGGCTGGTGGACCTTATGCCGTATATGATGCCGCACTATGAAGGGCGTTTTCCGGGGCGGTTTGCGTTCGGCATGTTGCTTAAGGTTTATGATCTGCTGGCACGTCGGAAATACCATACCTTCCATGGCGCTGCGGCTATCCGTGAACGATATCCGTTTATCAATCCGGAGGGACTTGCGGGCGCATCGGAATTTGCGGATGCCGTCACGGATGACAGTCGTCTGGTGATGCGTATCCTCCATGAAGCCCGTCGTGATGGGGCTGAGGTAATCAATTACGTCGCGGTTGACGGTACCGAACAGAATCCTGACAGCGTCACTGTTACGCTGAGAGACACGATCGGGGGAGCGAGCTGCAAAGTATCGGCTTCGGTACTGGTGAATGCGACAGGCGTCTGGGTTAATGAGTTGAGAGAGCAACTGGGCCAGAGTGCTGATGTGCGTCCGGCACGTGGTAGTCACATTGTGATTCCGGCAGAGCGCTTACCGGTGGATGTTTCTTTCACAATTCTCCACCCTGAGGATCAGCGACCGATCTTTGTCTATCCATGGGAAGGCCGGACAGTGATTGGTACAACCGACCTCGATCATCCTAAACCTGACAATGGTGAAGTAGGTATCACCCGCCGTGAGATGGATTACCTTCTGGCTCTGGCTACGTTTCAGTTCCCAGAAGCTGGGATTCAGGAGCAGGACGTTATCTCAAGCTGGGCGGGCGTTCGCCCTCTGGTTGCCAGTGGTGCGAAAAACAGTTCAAAGGAAAGTCGCGATCACACCGTCTGGAAGGATGGCCGGGTTGTATCTGTCAGTGGCGGCAAACTGACGACGTTTCGACTGATTGCTCTGGATGTCCTTAAAGAGGCACGGGACGAGCTACCCGAGCACAACGTTGATAAAAAAGCCCCGGTGTTCAGCAAAACAGAGACGAGCGTAGCTTCTCTTGCCGGTGAAGAGATGGCGCACCGTCTTGCAGGATTTTACGGTCAGGATGCGGCTGAAATCATTAGGACAGCCAAGGCACATGGTGGCGTTGCGGATCTCCAGCCGATTCCGGGGACGCACGCATGCTGGGCAGAGCTGCGTTGGCAGGCGGCGAGTGAGGCGATTGTGCATCTCGATGACTTACTGCTGAGACGCAACCGTCTGGGGCTGTTGCTCAAAAATGGCGGTCTGGATTTACTCCCTGAACTCAAAGAGCGACTTCAACCGATGTTGGGTTGGTCTGATGAGCACTGGGCGGCAGAGGTTGAGCGCTATCGCCGCCTGTGGACGCAATATTATTCACTGCCATCGGTTCAGTCTGAGCAGGCTGCGAACGTATCAGAGGCTGAGATCGCCTGATTGCTGCGAAACCGTATGGATAGCCTGCTCGATGCTGGCTTCCAGTTCACCTGGTGAAACATCAAGTGAGGCCCAGTCGATGGCGTCGGCTGCGCCTTTCTCCCACTGCGTCAGTGCTTTCAGGTGCTTACCGTAGTGCCCGGAATTTTCGGTGATTGCCAGGGTTAACTCTTTGGGCAGATTGACCCGTGCACAGACTTCGTCGATGGGCATATCCAGCATGGCGTCAAGCAACGAGAACAGCCCCAGAGTGAATGCGGTATCTGGCTCCATTGTCTTGGTTAGCGCGGAAAGATTCTGCATCAGGTAGCCACGAAACAGGGCCTGCTGTTGGAGGATGGCCGGTTTGTCAGAGAGTTTGCCAAGCGCCAGCAGGTTCGCCCAGTTACGTATGCGATTGAGGCCCAGAGCGGTAGCCGCTCTCTGAAGGGTCGTGATAGAGGCTCCGTGGTTGACCTGTGGTGAGTTGGCCATCTGCAGCAAGCGATAGCTCAGTTGAGGGTCACGGCGGACGGTATCGACAATGTCGTCGAAGTCAGCTTCTTCCTGATTCAACGCGCCTAACAGCTGCATGACGGCAATGTGAGAGTCGGGTGTGCGGCGCCCGAACAAAATCACAGGCTTCGAGAAAAAGTAGCCCTGAAATAAATCGTAGCCTGCGGCCTTGCAGTGCTCGAATTCCTCGTGGGTTTCTACCTTCTCAGCCAGCCAGGTCAGACCATCACGGTGGAATGTTTTGCGGATCGCACTTACCGCGTCAAGTGAGCCAAGCGCAGGGAGATCAACCTTGACGATGTCGGCGTATTCCAGCCATGCCGCCTGAGCTTCATCGCCAGTGAAATCGTCGACGGCGATGCGGAATCCTTGCTGCTTCAGACGAACAACAGCATTCACGTTTTTGTCTGTCGCCGGGATATGTTCCAGTAACTCAATCACCATCTCGTCTGGTGACAGTGGTAGGTCAATGCTGAGGAAGTCAGCCGTAAAGTTTACGAACGCGGGCCGGCCTCCAGTGACCAGCGCCATACCAATTTCATGAATCGCACCGATCACGACTTCGGTGGTCGCGCTGTTGCCGTGTGCGTCTTGCCAGGCCTCTGTTGCATCAGGAATTGGCCTGCACAGTAGCTCGTAGGCATAAATAGCTTTGTCTCTGTCCAGAATGGGCTGTC
>PDUK01000175.1 GCA_006212115.1 Thalassolituus sp.
GTGCTTCGTCGTCGGTCACGCCGTAGTAGTAATCCACGTAATCTGTGCTCTGATATTCCGCGCCGATACCCGGCTCTACAAAGACTGAACCCAACGGAATAACATAGGAAACCCTCGCAGCAGCCTCATAGCCAGAGTACACGTTCAGAAGATCGTGGATTGCATTCACACTCAGGTGCCAACGCCCCGGGCGATAAGCAAGCCCTACGCCCCCTGCCATTGAGTAGCCGCGATCATCCATGCCCTCAAAGATAGGGCTGTCTGATTCACGGTAACCCGCGAACACCGGGCTGAGTATCAGCGACGCAGTCAGATTACCCGGTCGGTAAACATCGTACGTTGCGTAAGGACCATAGAGATTAAGCCGGTCACCACGATAAATAACCAGAGGGACTGGTATAACCCGGCTTTCAAAGTCGCGATAGACGTCCTCAGATCCTACCACCGCAACGCCCCAGGACCAGGGGGATTTCTCCGCGGCCTGCGTATAACAAGCGAGCGTTAAAGCAATGGATAAGATTAAGACCCTGCAGGTATGTGACAACATACGACCTCGTCCGGTTAATAGTTCAGGATAATTACGGAGTGTCATTAAGAGCCCATAACTGCCTGCTCAGTTCCGCTATTTCGATTGCATAAATACTGCGCTCAGCCTGAGCTTCTGACAACGTTCACCGTCATATTCAGAATCTCAACGGGATCACCAAACTGTGTGTAGATAGCAACATCGGCAGCATCGCGACCATAGGCAATCGCGACACGCCCGCCCTGCAACCCTGTTTGCGTAGGATCAAAGGTATACCAACGATCGCCGACGTAGGCCTCAAACCAGGCATGCAAATCCATCGGCTGTAAGCCTTCAAGGTAGCCCACCACCATACGAGCGGGAATAGACAGCGCTCGACAGCAGGCAATGCCCAGGTGCGCCATATCACGACACACGCCATGCCCCTGCTCATTCACTTCTGTCGCACTGATGATGTGTTGGCCATGGCCCGGTGTATAACGAATGGCCTCCCGAATGTAATTCACAATAGCCTGACACTGATCGTACCCCGGCGCCTGCCCTACAACGAGACTGGCGGCCAGGTCTGTAAACCGATCTGCTTCACAATAGCGGCTCGGCCGCAGAAATGGCAAAGTGTCATCGGGCAATGACTGAACCTCGATAAAAGGCGCACCGGGAGCTGCGTCTGCCGCATCGGCTGTTTCGATCTCTACCGAGGTGTGGATAGAAAAGCGACCAGGCGGAGCAACCAGGCGCTGACACAAATTGCCAAAGCTGTCGGTAAATTCAACCGCAGGAACACTAGGTGAAAGAACGTATTCTTCACGAGCAATCCACTGTTGGTAGCCGCTACGTGGACGGATCATCAGCAAAAAAGGCGTTGCTACTGGAATATTAAAATCTAACGCACAGGCCGCGCTTAACCACATGAAACACCCCGAAAGGTTGAGGCGAGCAAGGACACTCACCAGAAAGTGTAATGCTACGCTAACACTTAAAGATGACACTTCCAAAATAGACTGTCATGAATGGGGATAGAATAACGGTCAGGGTTTAAAAACCAGAACCCGGCTCTTTCAGAAACTCTGACTCTTCATCTGTCGACTGACGCCCAAGTATCGCATTGCGGTGAGGGTAGCGCCCAAAGCGATCGACGATAGCTTTATGCTTCAACTCGAATTCGTAATTATTTTCAGGGGTATGTTTCCTGAAGAGTTGCACGGCCACTTCGTGAATCTGCTTTGATTCACTGTGCATAAATGGCATCAGAAGAAACGTGCGTTGATCAATATCATTCAGCACGTCCAGAGCCCCTTGCGTTACAGCCTCTTGCGCAAGAGCAAGCGCCAGTGCGTCTTGCGAAAAAGCCTGAGCGGTATCCCTGTAGATATTTCTGGAGAACTGATCGAGAACGATAATTTCAGCCAGGCGGCCTTCCACTGTTTCACGCCATTCGCTTAACTCACAGAGCGCTGCCCGGTGCAGCGCAAGCCCAAAACGATCCTTGAGCATACTGTCGAACATCGCATCTTTGATCCACCATTGTTTGGGGGGGATTTCGTCAAACCAAAAATCCAGGATGGCGTCTGCACTGATTTCCATAAGGCTATAAGTTATCCGGGTGACAAGGACAATTGGTCAGGTGGTCATTGACCATTCCCATGCTTTGCATAAAGGCATAACAGGTTGTCGGGCCGACGAAGCCAAAGCCTATCTTTTTCAGTGCTTTGCTCATTGCTCTCGATTCATCGGTCTGGGCTGGACACTCTTTTAATTGTGCATAGCGATTTATAACGGGCGACCCGCCGACAAACGACCATAGCCACTCGCTCCAGTTGAGCCCTTCTTTTTCGGCAGCTACCCAAGCGCGGGCATTCTTGCGGATGGCTTCCAGTTTACCCCGATGCCTGATAAGGCCCGCGTCCAGAAGACACTCCTCTATATCCTGATCCGTCATCGCAGCCACCAATACAGGATCAAAATCATGGAAACGCGCCCGGTAATTTGGCCGCTTTTTCAGAACTGTAATCCAACTCAGCCCCGCTTGCTGGCCCTCAAGACAAAGTTTTTCAAACAGGCGGTGTTCGTCATAGCAGGGCTGGCCCCACTCCGAATCATGATACTCAACATAGAGTTCACCCTGCGCCCACGGGCAGGTTTCAAGGTGTTTTGACATAACGGGCTGCATCACTCGCCGGTTTCGGCTTTCTGAAATACCAGAGTGCGGTTATTGGCAGGCATTTCTTCATCTGCTCGCAGATACAGATGAAACTGACGAGCCAGAAGCAGGATCTGCTCGAAGTCTTTAATGCCACTGTCCGGATTTCTTCCACGAAGCCATTGATCAAGCTCAACATTGCCCTGACTGGTATATTGGCCGTCGTAGTTGTAGGGGCCGTATAGCATCAACAGACCGCCAGCTTTAAGCACGCGACTGATACCACGAAACATTTTCTCGACTTCCGGCCAGCTGACAAAATGCACGACGTTAGCGCTGAAAACGACATCGGCGTCACGAGCGGGCCAGATGTCCTGTTCAACATTGAGTTCCAGCGGATCGAGAAAGCCTTTCTGAGCAGCATGCTTACGCCACTGACGAATATCATCAAGACATTCTTTTAATTCGGTAGGTTGCCAACGAATACCAGGCAGATTTGCGGTCATATAGGCAGCATGCTGACCTGTACCGCTGCCCACTTCGAGGATGAAGGCGTTCTCTGGCGCGTACTTACCGAGTACGTCCAGAATCGGGCGCTGATTTCGAACGCACGCATCTGCTGTGGGGAGCTCTGCGATCCCTGGTTCATTATTCAACAATGATCTCTCCG
>PDUK01000059.1 GCA_006212115.1 Thalassolituus sp.
CAGCAACGACAACCGTGACGTTTTCTAAGTACGGTTCGGCGCCCTGTTCGGTTGGTGTCCATTCAATCAGGCCGGTTGCCGAGATGGTCATGCCTTGCGGTGCAGTCGTCAGAGTATAACTCAAATCATCTTCAGACTTGGTAGCACCACGATCTGCAAATACCGGGTCATACGCTTCGACTTGGTATGTGTACTGAACATCTTCAGTAGCGGATGTCGCCGGCGAAGAGGTGATATCCGGAGCGACATTACCTTCAACAAGCATCAAGAAAATACTTTGAGTCGCAGGATTCCGGCCGTCTTCTCCACCATCTGCGACCGTTACAGTAGCAAGCACAGATGAATAGTTCTGCGCATAAGCTTCAGGAATATAAAAACGGGCTAGACCAGTATCTGATATGGTCAATTGAAACAAGTCGCGGCTGCTGTTCACTAGAGGAAGTGATGCACTGAATGTGAGATCCGTTCCGTTGTTTTCGTCGTCGGGGTCGCTGACTTCTACTTGATAATTTACCCAGGAACCGATAACGGCTGAGGTTGGAGCAACAGATGTAATTTCGGGCTTATCGTTTACGGGGGTCACGGTAAGCTCAAACGTCTGCTCAGCTGTCGCAGTATTGGTGCCGTCATTGTAAATCGCACGCACAGTTGCCTGAACCTGAGTGCCATCTTCGTCATCGGGCGTCCATTGGACCAGCCCTTCTTCAGAAATGGTCATTGAGGCTGGACCACTGACCAGACTGAAGGTCAGGAAGTCACTGTCAGCGAGATTCGTTTCAATCTGATACTGCCAACGCTCCTCTTCAACCGGGTTACCTTCCGGAGTCGATGAGAAATCCAGTGCGACGGGGGCTTGCCCTCCTCCATCAACCGGATCGGGAATACGTGGTTCATCACCATCAGAGCCACCCGATGAACAGGCGGTGAGGCCTGCAACAAATGACAATAGCAGTGCTGTGCGGAAGGTAATCAAAGCATACTCCTTCGGAGTCTCTGCAAGAGCATTGACGCGCGAGAACAAGGGATTGCTTGCAAGCGATAGGAATCAGAGACGAGTCCAGTGCAGAACAACCACTGTTTTTATTATTATTTTCTTATCTCTCCACTGACGCTTTTGCAGCCAGCGGAAGTAAGACCCGTATTCATCAATGATATTTGATCGCAACTTCAAACACCAACTGACAAATGTATCAATACATGCCATGACGGGTAAATGTGATGCTGGTCCGATATCAGCAAGAGCATAACCACTTGATTCAAATGGGAAATGTATTCGTACACCCCATTGAGTAAAGTCGCGGTAAGGTTATTTGCAACAAAGAAAAAGGGGACAGAAGTAACACCCATGACTCTGGTCAACTTGTCATATTTTCGGCCAACGCATGATTCACCTCCCCGCCCGATACGCGTATGATTCGACGAAATTGACCGGGATACGCCGAAACCGATGCCTCAGCCTCTGAATACATCCGAAGACTTTCTTCTTGCGGCCAAGCACGCCGAAATTGCAGCGTTGCAGCAGCTACAGATTAATTGCACGCTGGTAACCCGCGTCACCGAGCTCATCCACGAATTACAGCGCGAGCGCGGTCTGTCAAATACTTACCTGGTCTCCGATGGCCAACGGTTCTCTCAGCAACGCGACGATGAACTGAAAGCCACAGGGATTGCAGAAGTCCGTTTCAGAGATGCACTTACCGAACTGAATCAAAGCCTGCAGTTTCCTGATTCTGCAAGACTCCTGAGCAGCATTGCGTTTGTTATCCAATGCCTCGAGGGCCTGCCTGCTTTGCGTCAACAGGTGACAGCACGCAAGATCTCTGCGAAAGACAACACCCTACTATTCAGCCGTCTTATTTCTGGCTTACTGACTGTCGTATTCGAAGCCGCCGATATCGCTGACGACCCAGAAGTTACTCGGGCGCTGGTCGCTCTGTTCAACTTCCTTCAGGGCAAGGAATACGCAGGTCAGGAACGAGCAATGGGCCTGATTGGTTTCACTCAGGGTAATTTTTCTAACGAACTACAGGAAAAAGTGCGTGAATTAAAAGACGCACAGGCCTGGTGTTTTGATATCTACACTGAGTTCTCAACTACGATTCCGAAAGCCCGCTGGCGTCAGCTGGAAAGCTCTGAAGCCACCACAGAGCTGGATCGACTGCGTCGTATGATCGAGCGATATCGCTCTGAGGACTCACTGCCCACATCCATCAGTGAAGTCTGGTACGAGGTTGCGACGCGACGCATCGACGAAATGCAGAGCATCGAGCTGGACCTTACGGCTGACCTGACTTCTTTATGTGATGAGAAAATTCAGATTGCGGAAGAAGACCTTCGTCTGCACAGGGAGCATCTAAAAGAACTTGCAGCAGTAAACGAGCCACCTGAGTCACCGCTGGCACTGTTGCCCGACGGCATGCTCGATTCAGGCAGAGGCATTACCCCTGGAGTTAACGTTAAGCTCGCGCGCTCAATCTCAGACCTTGTTCAGGGACAAGCTGAGCGCTTACAGCGCATCAGCAGCGAACTGGCCGAAGCCCGTCAGGCGCTGGATGAGCGAAAGCTGATAGATAAAGCGAAAGGGCTTCTGATTCAGTCTAAAGGCATTTCTGAGGACGAGGCCTACCGGCACCTACGGCAGGCTGCGATGGACAGCAACAAACGCATGGTGGAAGTGGCGGTTAACGTGATCAGCGTCGCTGGCATGTTGTCGTCTGGCTGACGACCAGTCATTACACCTTAAAGCGGCGGATCAGTTCACTCAAGGTTGCAGCGTCGTTGGCCTGCGCCTCTGCTGTTCCGCTTGCCCGGTCAACTGCAGAGCTACTGCGATCCGACATCTGCCCCATCTCCCCCATCACTTCGTTAATAGAGATCGCCTTCTCAAGCTGATGCTCCATCATCTCTACCATATCCGTATTGATCTTTTTAATGTCGCGGATGCAGTCAGCAATAACCTGAACACCATCACCGGCTAACTTACTCGAGTCCAATGTCGATGAGATATTGTCAGTGGTACTGGCCAGAACCCCAGTCGCAAGCGTCGACGCTCCCTGTAGGCTGGTGATCATTTTGTCGATCTCTTGTGTCGAGCTTTGAGTGCGCTGCGCCAGAGAACGTACTTCGTCTGCAACAACAGCAAAACCACGCCCCTGATCACCTGCGCGCGCGGCCTCAATGGCAGCATTTAGTGCCAACAAGTTGGTTTGTTCCGCAATGCCTCTGATAACCTCTAGAATACTCCCAATGTTCTGACTGTCCTCGTTCAGACGCCCAATCACTATGCCAGCGTTCTGTAGCTCGATATTGGCTTCTTTAACGACAGCTATCGTCTTACTGATGCTGCCAACCACCTCTGACACACGCGCTTCTGATAAATCGGCGGCTTCCATTGCTGAAGCACTTTGCTGGCGAGCACCTTCAACGGTCGACTTAATACCAGAGACCGCATCAATAATTGATGACATACGGTCGTGCTGCTCTCTCATAAGAGCAGAGCTTTCGCGGGTATCATCAGCCACTGAAGCCGAGCTGCTGGACAGTCGCTGTTCGACCCCTTTCACCTCCGTGAATACACCTTGCAATGTGGTTAAGAAACGATTCACGCCTTTTGCTAGTTTACCCAGCTCATCATCTCGCGACTCGTTCAGACGATACGTCAGGTCCGCTCCAGAGGCGGCCAGCGAGTCGACATGACGTCGAAGAGCATCAAGCGGGCGAATCACTGAAATCGATACCAACATTGATGACACGAGGCTAATGCCGACCGTGACAACGACGATCGCAAGAAGCCACGCTATACCGGAGCTCAAGCGATCAAAAGCATTAGTCAGAGTCGCATTCGAATAAGCTAATACGCTTTGCATCAACGCCGTGTGCTGCTGAATCGCGTCATGTCGTGCTTTACGAGTAGCAGCAAGAGAATCCAGGTACACCAACAGGGTCTCTTTGAGCGCTTCGTTAGCGCGTAGCCCCGCTTCGGCTTTAGCGACGAGAGGCGTCCCCTCCAACAACAGGATGTCTTGCTTGGTATTCGCAATCGTTGCATCTAGCAGCGCCAGAGCCTCTTCTTCCGTTTTGTCTCCACGATCCAGAAGCAGAAACATGTCTTCTATCGCAAAGTTGTTAACCGTGTTTTTCAATGCTCCAGGAATAACGGCGCGCTCAATGGTTGCAACATCAAAGCGCAGATACGGGTCGGCGAGGCGCTCGCTCACCTTCTCTATGTAAGCGTTAGACAAAGCACGCGAGGATGACGTGACTTCATGAACATCGCGAATAATCTGATTTTTGGCTTCGCGCTGCTCGTGATACTCATTCAGGTTTTCCTGTAACAACTCCAGTTGTTCAACCAGCTGCACCTTACCCAATGCACGCAAACGTTCAGAGGTCTTGGCAATGTCCTTGTCGACGGTCTCTTTGGTGTAAGTGCCGTTAATGAACTCTTCTATGTCGGCGCCAAGCACAAATAATTCTGACATGGCGGCGGCAGTTGCATCAGATGCTTTGCGGGATTCTGCAAGGGTTTGATATCCGAGTAGCAACAAAGTCGATATCAGAAGGACCACCACAGCCTGAATCAAAACAGGTATGAGCAGTTTCTTCCGGACGGACAGGCCCGAGTGATTCCCCAGTACCGACAATAGTACCGACAACAGCCGCATATTAAGCACCCTCTGCAACACCTTCGTTCAGCTATCTGTTAAGCGTAGCCCAAAAGGATAACTTCGGCTTATGCGTCGTTCGCAGATTGTCCCAGCTTGTTTCGGCCTAGCGGCACTTCCATGCGATTACTTGCCATTTTCACTGGTTGGTTAACCATTTCGTCGTAAGCACTTTCATGTCGGAGTACCATTTCGTCGACCTGGTAGCCTTCGAACAGCGCCTCAATCGCCAGAGTGCTATGTGCTTTTAGCGGTCGATTCTTTTTATCTGCAAGCAATACTTCTTCACCATCTTTGAGAATACTGACCTGATAAAGAGCAAGATCGATCGAGTGTACGATAACCTTCTCAATCGGCTGACGCTTACTGAGATCGCGAAATTTGATCATAAGAACTCTCCGAAACAACACATGTACAATATTTGTATAAGCTATCAGCAAACGGAGGAGAAAAGAAGTGGATTCAGTCACCTTGTCGGGTGCGCTTGATAAAGCGAGCCCTGCAGTCGATGTCTACCACAGTGAAGATACTGTACTTCTTGTCGCCGAACTGAACATAGCTGGCAACTTCCTTATGACGACTGGTGTTGTGTCGTTTCAACACGCGGGCAGGATGAAATATCTCCCCCTGCTTACGAAAGTAGCTGAGCGCTTTTTCATCAGACGATGCCTTAGCGTCTCTGTCCGCACACACAGGGAGTGCCTCGACCGGAAGAGTAAGAACGAGCGCAAACAGGCTCGGAGTGAGTGCAAGTCGTATACGTATCATACGACCAAGGGTAGTTCACAATGCAGATTTACAAAACCCAGAATGAAAAATGCCGCAGGTCGAAGACCCGCGGCATGCACTCTTAAGCATAGATTGCTTGTATGTAGAGCGACGTTTAATCAGTCATCCGAACCAAATACGCCCAACAGAACCAGCAGGTTGGCGAACAGGTTGTAGATCGAAACGTACAGGCTCACAGTTGCCAGAACATAGTTAGTCTGACCACCACGAACGATGCTGTTAGTTTCGTAGCTGATCAACGCAGCACTCAATGGAATCACAATGGCTGAGATCGCAAGAGATAACGCTGGAATGTTGAACAGGTAACCAACCAGACCACCGATAATGGCGACGATAAAGCCTGCAAACAACACCTTGCCCCAACCTGACAGGTCGCGTTTAGTAGACATACCAAATGCAGACATCATCAGGAAGGTTACACCCGTACCACCCAAGGCCAGACCGATCGTTGCGCCGCCGCCCTGCATGCCAGCAACCATATTAAGCAGTGGGCCGAGGGTGAAACCCATAAAACCGGTGAATACGAAGGTCAGTGCGATACCCGCAACACTGTTTGCCGTCTTGTGGATCGCAAACATCAGACCGATTGCAACGACAAAGGTCAGCAAGCCGAAAGACGGTGCATTCACAGCCATCGAAACGCCCGCCATTACGGCACTGAACACCAGTGTCATGGCCAGAAGAGCGTACGTATTACGCAGTACTTTCTGTGCATCAGGGGCAAGTGCGTTGCCACCGGTGCCAGCCTGATACTGCTCAGCTGGTATTGAGCGCGCTACCGGCTCTTTGTTTTCAGAATTCAAATAATCTGGACGATTCATAGTCTCACTCCTTTTTTGATTTTTGTATTGTAGAACACCGTATTCAACAATAATATTCGTATTATATATCTATATTACTTCGGTTTTTTCGAATAATGAACCGCCTGAACTACAAGCACCTTCACTACTTCTATCACGTAGCCGAAACTGGCAGCCTTCATGCCGCGGCCGACAAACTGGCCATCACACCTCAGACCATCAGTGGCCAGTTGAAGCTGCTTGAAGACGACCTTGGCGAACCCCTGTTACGACGCAGAGGGCGCAACGTCGAGTTAACCGATGCAGGTCAGATGGCTTATCAGTATTGCAAAGATATCTTTCGACTCGGTGACGAAATGCAGGAAGTGCTACAACTCGGCCTCGACGCTCGCCCGGAAGAGCTGCGAGTCGGCGTAGTTGATGCCCTGCCCAAGTCCATCACTCATCGACTACTTGCGCCTGTCATTGCCAATCATCCTGACATGAAAATTATTTGCCGGGAAGAACAGATGACCACTCTGCTCGGCGAGCTTGCGGTCCATCGTCTAGACCTGGTGCTGGCGGACAGCCCTATGCCGCCGGGTATGAACATTCGCTGCTTCAGTCACGAATTGGGAGCCAGCCGCATCGCATGCTTCGCGCACCGACGCTTGATGTCAGAGACAGCGTTTCCAGCCTGCCTGAACGACGCTCCCGTTCTGATTCCAACCGGATCATCCTCTACCTTACGCACCAATATCCTCAGCTGGTTGAAAAGACAGGGCATAGTCGTGCGGGTTGCTGGAGAGTTCGATGATTCTGCCCTGTTGAAAGCCTTTGGCAGCGCGGGACATGGCTTCTTCTTTGCGCCTGAGGTCATCACAGACGAAATATGTCAGCGGTACGATGTTGAGGTAGCAGGTGTGGTACCCGATCTTCAACAATCCTTCTATGCCGTCGTAGCCGAACGAAGACACCCCCACTCTGCGGTCAAAGAACTGACCGAGCGTGCCGGCTCTGACATTGGGTTCCTCAGTACTTAACTGCGCTCTGACTATCGCCGGGCAGTAAATAGCAGACAAAAGAAAGGGCAGCCATGCTGCCCTTTGCTCAATTAACCCTGCGGGTATTATTCCTGCGGGTTTGCACACTCGCTGCGGGAAGGCTCAAACTTACAGCGAATCTTACGCTGAAGTCTCAGCATGGCGGGATCATAAAAGCCCTCATCGCGTAGCTTCAGGCGCGCCTTCAATGACTCTGCCTCCAGCTTAGCAATATCCTGCGGCGTGTCTTTTGCCCAGAATGAGCTGGGGACCAAAGCAAGTTCATTGTCCACGCGTCGTGCGTAGTTCTCAAACTTGAACAGGAAGTCTTCTCGCAGAATCTGGGCAAGACCATGTGGGAACTTATCAGTACGACCAATCAGCTGAATCGTCGACTGCGCAACCGGCGTATCCATGATGGCAACATCACCACTGATCTGTCCGCTACCCATCACCAGATAAGCGATGATCGGCGACATCATACCCGCGACCTCGCGGTCCGCGTAGCTTTGAACGTTCCCCATCATATCGCCGGAAACTGAACGAGCGCCAATGCCCTGAGTCAGAGCGGCCATGCCAGGATCGAGTGATTCAGTCGCAATCGCTTTGCCAGAGAAACTGGCCAGAGAGCGATTCTTACCATCACTGCTGAATCGATAAGACTCTCCCATCGTCGCCAGGCCGAGTACTGTGTAGTTCTCGTCCTGAAGGCGTGGAGCCATACGAGGGTTAGCGATAACCTGCATCAACAACTGAACCTGCTGACGCGTTTGCAGGCCACCAACAGACTCAATGGTGCCGGCGAAGCGGTTGAACTCCATCGCAGCGATGCCGCGAATCAACGCTGCATCACACTTCTCACCCGAGCGTAACGCCTCGATAAGCTCAGATTCATCTTGATAGGTGATTACCGTCAGATCCATACCGTAGTGCAAGGACCGTAGTTTCTGATCTTCAACGGTAGAGGAAATAGGTCCTGTCTTACCCAGTGGGTCCCAGACGCAGAAGGTACGGAGGATACGTCCGTTCACCATTTCGTCGGCCTGAAGTTTCTTGAGCGCCCTGATCCGTTTTTCCAACGGCAGGTTCGGATTCATTACAGTCGCTTCAAGCTTTGCGTTTCGTCGGGATTCGAGATCGTCAGCGGCGTGTGAAACGACAGCGGACGACAGAAACAAAAGACCAAACAGAGTGGCTATCAGGGTTCTGGCGTTCATTCTGCTTCCTTAATTATTGTTCTGGATGCTCTCGCGTTCATTCAACGGACATCTGCCCCCAAATCACCGATGAATGATACAGTGCTGCGCAGCATACTATTTTAATTATTGTTATAAAGAGCCAGTGATCGAAATGTCCTCTTTTGGTACATCTGGTCACGCATAAGTCCTGTTTTGCTCCACTGCTTGTTACAGTGAGGCGGTTCATTTCGTCTAAGGCTGTAACATTGATACCACTCCCGTGGCGTGAAATGCAACACTTGAGTCACGAATGGCGTACGCCGATACAGCTGCGTGTTTTAAACAAACGTTTGTGTCTGTTTCGACCACTCAAGAAAAGAAAAGCGACCCTCGGTCGCTTTTCTTTTTCGGGACACCCCTCTCGTTCAGGAAACCCGAACATCAAGGCATGTCGTCTTCCTCTTCTTCCAGCTCTGGTGGCAACAGATCCTCACGTGAGATCCCAAACGCCAGCAGCAGGTTCGCTGCAATGTAGATGGATGAGTAAGTACCAACGGCCACACCAATAGTCAGCGCCAGAGCGAAGTTATGGATGATATCACCGCCTAGGAAGAACAAGGCTAACAAAACCAGCAAGGTTGTTAAGGACGTCATCAGGGTCCGACCTAGCGTCTGGGTCAGTGATTCATTAATGATCTCGATCGGTGATCCGACCCGCATCATCCGGAAGTTCTCACGAATCCGGTCCGACACAACAATGGTGTCGTTCAATGAATAACCAATAACAGCCAGCAGCGCTGCCAGAACATTCAGATCGAAGTCCCACTGGAACAGCGCAAACAGTCCGATGATGATCACGACATCATGGAACAACGCCATAACCGCGCCCACTGAGAACTTCCACTGGAAGCGGAATGCTACGTAGGCCATCACAACAAACAAGGCAACCAGCATGGCTATACCGCCCTGATCACGCAGCTCTTCACCCACACTCGCACCAACGAACTCACTGCGCAGAAGAGTCAGGTCATTGTCAGTCGTATTAGCTTGCAGAAGATTGAGGACTTCGCTGCCGAGGTCATCACGGAACGATTCCGACATACGTACAAGAACGTCGGTTTCAGAACCAAAGTTCTGCACCACTACGTCCCGGTATCCAGCATTGTCGAGAATCGACTTCACGCCTTCTAACTCAACAGGCGTCTCATATTCGACTTCCAACAAGGTTCCGCCAGTAAAGTCGAGGCCAAAGTTAAGGCCTTTCATACCAATCGCGACAACCGACACCAACAACAATGTCAGAGAGATCGCCGTCGACAAGTGACGGAGGCGCATAAAGTTAATGGTATTCATACTTTGCCTCCAATCGACAGACTATCAACACGACGACCGCCGTACACCAAGTTGGTCATGGAGCGCGTCACCATAATGGCTGTAAACATCGACGTTAAAATACCGAACGACAGTGTCACGGCGAAACCTTTAACAGGACCTGTTCCAACAGCAAACAGGATGACGGCCACGATCAGCGTCGTCAGGTTGGCATCAAAGATCGTCAGGAAGGCGCGGTCGTATCCCTCATGGATAGCCTGCTGCGGAGAACGACCATTTTTAAGCTCCTCCCGTATTCGGGAGAATATGAGTACGTTAGCATCAACAGCCATACCAACCGTCAGTACGATACCGGCGATACCCGGTAAGGTCAGCGTAGCGCCAATAATCGACATCAGGGCAACCAGCAGAACAAGGTTAACCGCCAGCGCGATATTCGCGATAAGGCCAAATACGCGATAGAAGACCAGCATAGCGATCAACACCAGCGCCAGACCGGCCATAACAGAGCGCGAGCCCATTTCGATATTCTCGGCACCCAGGCTTGGACCTACCGTGCGTTCTTCAACGAACTCCATCGGCGCTGCCAATGCACCAGAGCGCAGTAACAACGCGAGTTCATTGGCCTCAGCCGACTGCAGACCAGTGATACGGAAGCTGCTTCCGAGGACACTCTGAATGGTTGCCAGTGAGATGATTGATTTCTCAACCACCTGAATAGTCTTAGCTTGCTCTACCCCATCAACCATCTCGTAAGTGGTCTTAGGTTTACGCTCAACAAACAGCACCGCCATGCGACGTTGGACGGCTTTTTTGGTCACCTGCGTCATGCGCGCAGCGCCCTTGCTGTCGAGACTGATGTTTACCTGCGGGAAGCTGTTTTCGTCAAAACCGGAGCTGGCGTTGGTCACGCTGTCGCCCGTTGTAATCACTTTCTTCTCAAGACGAGCGGTACGGTTCTGATTATCACGGAAAGTGTATTCTTCGGTGGCAAAGCGGCTTGCACCCGGATCAGCTTCCAAACGAAACTCAAGATTTGCTGCCTTACCGAGGATTTTCTTCGCTTCAGCGGTATCCTGAACACCCGGCAACTGCACAACGATGCGGTTGCGACCCTGACGCTGTACGAGAGGCTCAGCAACACCCAATTCGTTCACACGATTACGCAGGGTCATCAAGTTTTGCTTGAGCGCGTAATCCTCAAAGTCACGGACTTTCTGCTCAGTCAGCATCAGGATCAGATCAAAGTTGCCCTCAACCTCTTCTTCCTGAGGCAGGAACTCACCCGGATAAGTACGGTTAATAAAGGTTCGTGCTTCGCTCCGTAACGCATCCTCACGAAAGCTCAGACGAACTTTATCGCCCTCTACCGTCAC
Organism: Thalassolituus sp.; assembly: GCA_006212115.1. Classification (GTDB taxonomy): domain Bacteria; phylum Pseudomonadota; class Gammaproteobacteria; order Pseudomonadales; family Oceanobacteraceae; genus Thalassolituus. The sequence continues at coordinate 11,162 of PDUK01000059.1, forward strand.
GCGACGGTATTTGATGTTTTCCTGACGCAGGTTAGTACGCAGATCTTCGCGATAGTTAGCAATACGACCGGCAACGTATTCATCCATATCCACTTCCATCAGGAAGTGCACACCGCCACTCAGATCCAGACCCAAAGTCATTGGGCCTGCACCCAGATTGACCAGCCACTCGGGAGTCGTCGGGGCGAGGTTCAGGGCGACAACAAATTCATCACCTAACTTACGCTGAATGGCAGCCTTCGCCGCTAACTGTACATCAGCCGACTCGAGCCTTAACAGTGCAGTACTGCCGTTTACTTCCTCACCGAAATAAGAAATGTCAGCGTCATCCAGAGCACGACGGACATCACTCAATGTCGCAGCGGACATTTCCGCACCAGCGCGGGAGGGCGTGACCTGAATCGCAGCATCAGGCGGATAGAGGTTGGGAGCGGCGTAAATAAACGCCAGAGCAACCACCACAAGTATGAGGAGGTTCTTCCAGAGTGGATATTTATTGAGCATACGACTGCCCTGTTCCTTGAAAATAAGAAACGGCCTCTGAAGGAGGCCGTTTGAAAGTTAAATCAGGCTTTGACTTCTTTGATGGTGCCTTTTGGAAGGACCGCCGTTACCGCCACTTTCTGAACCGGGAACTGAACGCCGTCAGCTACTTCGATAACAACAAATTCATCAGCGACTTTGGTTACTTTACCCAGCATGCCACCAGCAGTAACAACTTCGTCGTTCTTATCGAGATTTTCGATCAGGTTCTTGTGTTCTTTCTGGCGCTTAGCCTGCGGACGCCACAGCATGAAGTAGAAGATTGCAGCGAAACCAAGCAGGAATACCCAGGAAAAAGCATCACCCATCGCAGGCTGAGGTGCGGCCTCGGCAAAAGCAGTTGCAGGGGCGACAGCGAAGAGTGCCAGTAAAGCTTTCATGAAATTTAACTCCCAATGTTCAGGCAAGGCCTGTTTAAAAATCTTTTAGTTTGTTTCCGCTGGTGTATCCAACGGTGGGACTTCACGCCCACGGCGTTGATAGAAGTCTTGTACGAATGCCGCAAATGTACCCTCTTCAAGGGCACTGCGCAAACCGGCCATCAGCGTCTGATAGTAGTGCAGGTTATGAATGGTATTCAGCGTTGCACCCAGTATCTCCCCGCACTTGTCCAGGTGATGCAGGTACGCTCGACTGTAATTTTTGCAGGTGTAGCAGTCGCACTCAGCATCAATCGGGCCGGTGTCAGTTTTATTGGCGGCGTTTCTGAGTTTTACAACCCCGTTATGCGTAAAAAGGTGGCCGTTACGTGCATTTCGCGTTGGCATTACGCAGTCAAACATATCAACCCCGCGGCGAACCCCTTCAACCAGATCCTCTGGTTTACCGACGCCCATCAGGTAGCGAGGCTTGTCTTCAGGCATCTGCGGTGCGGTATGACGCAGGACACGCATCATGTCGTCTTTCGGTTCACCCACACTCAGGCCACCAATGGCGTAACCATCGAAGCCAATATCCAGCAGCCCCTGCAATGACTCGTCACGCAGGTCCTCATACATCCCACCCTGGATGATACCGAACAGTGCGGACGGGTTATCACCGTGTGCGTCTTTGGAACGTTGGGCCCAGCGCAATGACATACGCATAGAGTCCGCAGCTTCCTGAGTCGTCGCCGGATACGGCGTGCACTCATCAAAAATCATAACTACGTCAGAGCCGAGGTCGCGCTGGACTTCCATCGAGCTTTCAGGCGTCATCAGAACTTTGTCACCGTTGACCGGTGAGGCGAACGTGACACCCTCTTCTGTGATCTTGCGCATGTCGCCAAGGCTGAATACCTGAAAACCGCCAGAATCAGTCAGGATAGGTTTGTCCCAACCAATAAAGTCGTGCAGATCTCCGTGCGCCTTGATGATTTCAGTACCGGGGCGAAGCATCAGATGAAATGTGTTGCCCAGAATAATATGCGCGCCCAGCGCTTCGATTTGCTCTGGGTTCAGCCCTTTAACCGAGCCATAGGTGCCCACCGGCATAAAAGCGGGAGTTTCAACTTTCCCACGCGGGAAGGTCAATGTGCCACGACGGGCAAAGCTACCGCCTTCGTCTTTCGGAGAATCGGTGCAGTGCAAATCAAACTGCATAAAACATTCGCGACTCATGGTCAGCTCCCGTTATGGCCAGACAGTCGGCAAGGCATAAACATAGCGTCGCCATAACTGTAAAAACGATAAGAATTACTAACGGCATGCTCGTATGCCGCCAAGGTGCCATCACGCCCAGCAAAGGCCGACACAAGCATGATGAGCGTGGATTCCGGCAAGTGGAAGTTAGTGATCATGGCATCCACACTCCGGAACTCGTAACCGGGGTAGATGAATATGTCTGAGTCACCCTGAAACACCTCAATGGTGCCGGACTGACTGGCCGACTCCAGACTACGAACCGACGTAGTTCCTACCGCGATTACCCGCTTCCCCGCTGCTCGAGTCGCTTTCACTGCTTCCACCACGTCTTCGGGCACCTCAATATATTCAGAATGCATGTGATGCTCCTGAACATTATCAACCTTCACGGGTTGAAAGGTTCCTGCCCCGACATGCAAGGTGACAAACGCGAAGTTCACCCTCTTCTCTTTAAGGCGCTCCAGTAACGGATCATCAAAGTGCAGTCCTGCCGTAGGTGCAGCCACCGCCCCCGGCTTCTCTGCATACACCGTCTGGTAGCGTTCTTTGTCTTCTTCAGAATCTTCCCGTTCCATGTACGGCGGCAACGGCATGTGTCCCGCGGCTTCCAGAATGTCGAGCACGGGCTTGTCGCTGCTGAACTTAAGATGGAATAAAGCGCCTTCGCGGCCAATTACTGTGGCCGACTCGCCACCAAGAACAATCTCCTGCCCCGGCTTCGGTGAGCGTGAGCTGCGCAGATGGGTAAGCACTTCGTGCTCGTTAAGAACACGTTCGATCAGAGCTTCAAGCTTGCCACCGGACGCTTTCTCGCCAAACAAACGTGCTGGGATTACCCGGGTATTGTTGAACACCAACAGATCACCGGGCTCGAGCATGCTCTCTATGTCGCGGAAGATACGATCATCGATTTGGTTCGCTTGTGGGTCAAACACCAGCAGTCGTGACGCACTGCGCTCTGCCATGGGATATCGGGCGATCAGGTTATCGGGAAGCTCAAAACTGAAATCACTGGTTTTCATTTAACGGACCTGATTTTTGGCGTGCGGAATCGGTGTCGTAAGGCGGACGCAAGATTACCCGAGAAGGCATCCTAAGTTAAGGAAATACTTAGAAAAAATTGTTGACGCAGGAAAAATACTGAGTAATATACGCGGCCACTGACCGATACTGATATGCCAGAGTGGCGAAATTGGTAGACGCAGGGGATTCAAAATCCCCCGCCTTCGGGTGTGCCGGTTCGAGTCCGGCCTCTGGTACCAAACATCAGTACCAACGGATAGTTCGGTCAGTAGAGATCCTTCTTTTGAGGGTTCTTGATTTGCCCAGGTGGTGGAATTGGTAGACACGCTGTGTTCAGGTCGCAGTGAGCTTACGCTCGTGGGAGTTCGAGTCTCCCCCTGGGCACCATCAACCTACCGAGTTGATGGTGCGTTAACGATTTAGTCGTTACACCCTTTTGCCGAAGTGGTGGAATTGGTAGACACGCTGTGTTCAGGTCGCAGTGGGCGTACGCCCGTGGGAGTTCGAGTCTCCCCTTCGGCACCATCCCTGTTTTACCCCCCCCTACAAAAACTCTAGCCCTGCTGCAAACCAAGCCGTGCGGTGGATACATCCCACAAAGCAATTTCATTCAAACCTGGTCTCGCTACCTGACTTTCCTTTGTTTGGCCTGATGTTACACGCCTCCAAATATCCTTTCGGGCCATATGGACTATTCTCAAAAAGGAACATAATGGAGAAAACAACATGGTTTCGAGTGTACGTCAGGCAATTATCGCCAGCGCTGCAGGCATCATAGTCGGTGGATTGGCAGGTGGAGTGCTGATTTCAATGGGGATTCCCCCGCTTCTCGCTGTAGTTCTCGCTGTTGTACTTGGAACAGGAAGCGCTATTTTTCTCTTGTATAAAACGCTCCTCAATCCCTTGCTGCTGTTCGTTCGCGACCTAATCTCATCAGTCCAGGGAGAACACAGTAACGTTCGGGCACAAGCCAGCTGGTTAGAGGAATATGCACGGCACGTAAACGCCTATCTGGAACAAACCCGCAAACTTCAGGAAGATCTCGTTTCCAATGGCGGCCATATCGCCATCTCTTCGGCTGAGATCTCCTTCGCCGCCGATAAACTACGCAAACGTATTCACGACGAGGCAAAAGACAGCGAACAAATCGTTCACAGCACCGACAGTATTGCACTGACAATGAAAGAGATGCTGGACCAAACGAAGAACGCTGCGCAGGCGACCAATGAAGCCATGGATATTAATCGCGCAGGCAGCGAAGCGATCGCGCGTACTATTCCGCAAATGGAAGAAACCCGAGCACAGGTTCAAAGCAACGCCGACCTGATCGCTAGCCTGGAATCAAAATCGGAAAACATCAGTAAGGTCACCAGCATCATTAATGATATTGCTGAACAGACTAACCTTCTTGCCTTAAATGCCGCCATTGAAGCCGCACGTGCAGGTGAACAAGGTCGTGGCTTTGCCGTGGTCGCAGACGAGGTCCGGGCATTGGCAGGAAAGACTTCAGACGCAACGGAACAGATTGGTAAAACGATTCATGAAATTAATCATGAAGTAAAACTGGCTGCCGGTAACAGCTCCTCACTCATCAAAGTCATCGATGAAAGTGTCGGCATGACTCGCGAATTGAGCGATCACCTGGCGGAGATCAATAAACGAGCCGATAACATCCAGGTTGCCGTCAATGCTCTTGTCGGCAACATGAACAATAACTCAGGGCACATTGAACATATATCGGGAATTATCAGCCAGACAACGGCTCATTATCAGGAAACAGAAAGCGAAGTATCCTCCATTGCTGATAAATCCTCAGGACTGTCCGACTCCGCCGAGAATATTTATGAATCGTTTGGCAGTGGTAACCTTGGTGAGCCACACGATACAGTAAGAGGTGAAGCCATGGCTGCCGCCCAGTCGATAGGTCACATCTTTGAAGATGCTATTGCGTCTGGAGCCATCGCTCAGTCGGCGCTATTCAGCCGTGAATATCGTGAAATTGCCGATACTAATCCAAGAAAATTCTCTACCGACTTCGATGCATTCACTGACAGCGTCCTACCTGCGATTCAGGAAGCAATACTGGATCGTCACAGCTTTGTCGCTTACGCCGGTGCAGTCGATGACAATGGTTATTTTCCTACGCACAACAAAAAGTTCTCTCAACCGTTAACTGGCAACTTCCAGAAAGACCTTGTGAACAACCGCACCAAACGTATTTTTGACGACAGAACAGGCTCACGTTGCGGCAGCAACCAGAAGCCCTTCTTACTCCAGACCTACAAACGGGATACAGGAGAAATCATGCATGACCTCTCCGTACCAATTATGGTTAATGGGAAGCACTGGGGTGGATTTCGAATTGGGTACGCGAGCGTAGTGCACTAATAAAAAAGCTCTGGTAGCGAATCGATAAGAGCGCTACCAGAGTCATATTTATTAACCGAAACCTACGTTCAGATACTCATTATCAACTTGTCGTTAATCCGTATTTTCTATCTTTTCCTTCTATCTCCGTCCTTCACTTCTATCTCTATCCTCCCCTTCCATCCCTGAACTTACCTTCTATCTCTGACCTTATGCTTCCCACTCAATGACTTGGTTCCGGCCATTTTCTTTTGCTTTGTACAGGGCCTCATCAGCTCGAGATAACCAGGTTTCGTGTGAATCGCCCTGCTCTGGCACAGCACAGTAAATTCCGATACTGATGGTCACGCGAAAATCTGGAGCAATACGATCGAGGTTTATAGAAGCGACTGCCATGCGAATGGCATCGGCAATATTTTTAACTTGATAACAATCAAGACCGGGGAGCACCACTGAGAACTCCTCACCGCCGTAACGCGCCACACTGTCACTGTCCGCGATGGTTTCGCTGATGGCGCCGGAAATGCATCTCAGAATTTCATCGCCCGCTTGATGGCCATAGGTATCGTTAACTTGTTTAAAGTGATCAATATCCAGAAGGAATACGGAAAAATTAGCCGCATCATGTTGAGCCAGGGCAAATTCTCGACTGATATAGTCGTCGAAGAAGCGGCGATTACGTACATTCGTCAGAGCATCTGTGGTACTCATTTTTTCGAGCTGCTGATTAACGTTCTCGAGTTCAATGGTGCGTTCGCGAACGCGTTTTTCGAGGGTTTCAGTCGCGCGTTTCTGAATATCCAATGCTTTGGTCTGGGCCTCTCTCGCCGCCCGCTCGTGTTCTAAAGCTTTTTCCTGTGCTTTTCGCGCATTCCGCTCCTGATCAAGCGCTTCGGTTTGCGCACGACGTGCGAGTTTTTCGTGTTCCAGCGCGCTTATCTGCGCTTCGTAACGTTCTCTTTTTTCCTGATTCAAGCGATCCGCCAGAGCAAAAGACAACAGAATTACTTCCATTGCCGATCCGATCTGAAGAGCATTCTCGGTAAAAAAGTTACGGGGCACGATATTAAATTTATTCAGTGCGAGAACGATGCCACCAAGTAAAAAACTGGTCCAGGCAATGGTGTAGTAGCGCGCCGCCATAAAACCTTCGGCCCAGCGCCGTATACCCAGTACGATCGCTCCAACCATTGCCAGCATGGCAACAACGATAAGTACGCGAATAAGCGTGTGGTAAGCGACGAGATTGCTCATGAATACAATCCCGATACATACGATGATCAGGAATCCAATCAACCGGTTAAAGAAGGATGGATCTTTGTGAAGGTACAGGAACTTTCGGGTAAAGATACCAGCAAAGATGATCACGCCCGATAACAGCACAATAATACTTTGATCATTCCAATGCGTCGCGGAGGGCCACAGGTACTGGAAATTAATCCCCTGCAAACTTCCAAGGAAGCCCGCTGTGCAGGCAACATACAACACATAGAAGAGGTAATTCCCCTCTTTGACCGAGAAGAATACGAACAGGTTGTAAAACACCATAATCAGCATGATGCCGTAGTACAGACCCAGCCCCAGGATTTGATTCTGATCGTGTACGAAGAAGTCGCGCTCATCCCACAGAGTCATTGGGAACTGCATGGAACTGGAAGTTTCTACCCGAAAAACCCACTCCTGAACCTCATCCGGATCAACCTCGAACGGAACAAGAAAATGGCGGTGAGGCAAAAGCCGGTCGTCAAACTCGAGCTTGTCCCCCAGACTTGTCAGCTGCCAGTGCCCCTCATCAGTACGACGATAAAGGTCAATATAATCGATAACGGGGTAAGAAATACTGAGCAGACGGCTAAGGTGGCGCTGACCGCTATTGGTGATTTTGAACCGAAACCAATATACGGAGTTGGTGTAACCAAATGACAAATCTTCCCGCGCTTGCTGCCAGGCAAGATCGCCGAGTTCATTGATACTCAGATCTCCCGCAAGGTCTTCGACATACTCAGTAATCACGGCAAGATTTTGCCCAGACTGAGCATTCGCCAAGTCGAGAATACCCTGCTCAGAATCGTAACCCGGCGTGAACAGCTCGCGAGCAAATACGTGTTCAACAACCAAGAACTGCAGCATTACAAGCAGTAGCATCGCGATCCGCGGCTTCTGTTCGTTCATTCCTTCTCCCTCTGCACATGCTACTACTTTACATAGTGTAGACGAGCTCCTGCGCCTTGCTGTGTCGACAGAACAAATAGCGTCACAGATTGTCAATGTTATCGATAAGCCCCACAATGATGACCTTTATGCTTTTAAGGGAAACAGAGCAATGACCATACGAAATACGCCATTGAGCTTATTTTCATTACTTATTACAGCCGCCTGCATCGCATTCTCGCCAGCACAGGCAGCAGAACCCATGAAAGCCCCTCCTGTTGAATTGAGTTCCCTTTCAGAACCGCAACAGCAGATCAGCCTGAGCGAATACAAAGGCAAAGTTATTTACCTCGATTTCTGGGCATCCTGGTGCGCACCGTGCAGGAAGTCTCTGCCCCTTCTGAATGAGTTGAGGAATGAACTGCATTCAGAGGGATTCGAAGTTCTGGCCATCAATGTCGACGAAGAGCGCGCAGATGGCCTGCGCTTTCTGGATGAATATCCGGTCGACTACCCCACCCTGTTTGATAATGGCGATGTCGCCTCTGCTTATCAGCTCAGAGGAATGCCTACGGCCTATCTGATTGACCGGGAGGGCAACCTGCACAGTCAGCACGTCGGCTTTAATCCGAAAGACATGCCGTCCATCCGCCAGGAGGTCATGGGTCTTCTTGGTAATAGCCCGCGCTGAACAGCACCACAACCACTCGAATTAAGAATGACTATGAACGTATTGATAACTGGCTGCTCAAGCGGCATAGGTCGCGCACTCGCCGAGGCCTGTATTGCACGCGGCGACACTGTCGTTGCTACAGCACGGAACCTGGATTCACTGAATTACCTAAACAGTGACAAGGCCATTTGCCGCGCGCTCGATGTCAACGATGACGACGCCATCGAGCAGCTATTCTCCAGCCTCAAAGAAACTCTCCCATCGATTGACTTGCTGATTAACAATGCCGGTTACGCCGCTATGGGCCCCGTGACTGAGCTCGACAGACAAGCACTACTGAAGCAGTTCGAGACTAATGTCTTCGCACCGGTTTCAGTGACCCGTACAGCACTGCCGCTATTGCGAAAATCCAGTCGGGCGCAGGTTGTGAATATTGGCTCTGTATCAGGCATTCTGACCACGCCATTCTCAGGAGCCTACTGTGCAACAAAGGCTGCCGTACATGCGCTATCCGATGCTATGAGAATGGAGCTCAAGCCTTTTTCAATTGATGTGATTACCGTCCAGCCGGGAGCGATTCAGTCGAGCTTTGGAGACAACTCTCTCGCCGGAGTCGAGAACCTGCTGGCAGATAAATCCATGTTCAAGCCGGTAGAAGGAAAGATCCGGGAACGAGCTGTCGCATCGCAGCAAAACCCGACTACAGCAGAAGATTTCGCTCAGGAAATGCTGGAGCGAATATCGACCAGCAACAAGGCAGAAATTCGCATCGGCAACGGCAGCCGGGCGCTGCCGTTTCTCAAGCGCTGGTTGCCTACTGCAACGGTCGATAAGATTCTGAGCAAGAAATTCGGCCTGGCCGCACTGAAACCGTAAGACAACAGTAGAACCTGTTCGCGATCAGTCGGCCAAGGAATGGACAAAGAAAACGCGCCCGGATTATTCCGGGCGGTGCTCACGGGCGAGATAATCGTGAGACTGCATTTCCAGCATACGTGAAGTCGTGCGCTGGAATTCGAATTCGAGCTTGCCCGTCTCGTATATATCAGGGATGGCGGCGTCGGCTGACATAATCACCTTCACACCACGATCGTAGAATTCATCAATCAGATTGATAAAGCGACGCGCAAGATCATCATTCTTTGACCCCATTACAGGCACGTCCGAGACGATGACGGCGTGGAAAAGCTTTCCAAGTTCGATGTAATCATTCTGAGAGCGCGGACCGTCGCACAAAGCGTAAAAATCGAACCAGGCAATGTCATCACATACCGCTTTAGCAGGGATCTGGCGGCCGAGAATCTCTACTTTAGCATTGGCCTCGACGTGTCTTGCGTCAGGAATCAGCCCCTGAAAACTCTTCTCAAGACTGGCAGTAGCGCCCTTGTCCAGAGGGTGGTGATAGAGCTCTGCCTGCTCTAACGTGCGAAGGCGGTAATCAACACCACTATCAACGTTCACCACTTCCGTGAACTGATTAAGCAGCTTGATGGCCGGAATGAAGCGATCTCGCTGTAAACCGTCTTTATACAAACCATCCGGAACGATGTTAGAGGTCGCGACCAACGTCACACCACGGTCGAATAGCTCCTGCATCAGGCCACCGAGGATCATGGCATCACCAATATCAGATACGAAAAACTCGTCGAAACAGATAACACGAGCCTCGAGTGCGATCTGATCAGCAACAACGGTGAGTGGGTTCTTCGAGCCCGCCAGTTTTGTCAGATCGCCATGGACGCGCTGCATGAAACGGTGGAAGTGGGTGCGCATCTTCCGCTCAAATGGCAGCGCATCGTAAAAGGTATCCACGAGGTAGGTTTTGCCCCGTCCAACACCACCCCAGAAGTAGATACCCTGCTCCGGCTCTACCTTCGCGCGACTGAGTTTCTTGCTGAGCTTCCCCAGAACACCACGTTTCGCACGACGTTGCTCGGCAGCAACCAGGTCGTCATACAATCGCTGCAGATGCTTAACGGCCATCTCCTGCGCGGGATCGTAAGAAAAATCATCTCGCAGTAAATCGGCTTGGTACAGTTCCCACGGGGTAGACACAGACTCTCTCCATTACGGAATTTTGGAGCGCGAATTTTACGCCAAGGCCATAAAAGTGCCAACCACTGTGACCGGCATTACAGGTCCAGTGTTGCCAGTTCAGCCAACAGGGTTTTCTTCAGGTCGGTGACGCGACCATGAAAGAAGTGTCCAGCGCCCTCAAAGACCAGCCAATGGGGTTGTGGAACCAGAAGCTGTGTCCATTGGTCGACCTCGTCAAATGGCACGACTTCATCTTCATCACCCATTAGCACCCAGGTGTCGAAGTCAGGCGGCAACGTTGTGGGAGCATCGAAATGATGAACAGCTGGCGCGATAAGAAATAGCCCTTGAATCAGATCTGGTCGTTTACACGCCTGCAAACACGCCATGCCTGCACCAAAGGAAAAGCCACCGAGTATGACGCGATCCCAACCAAGCGTACCGCGCGCAAAATCAATGGCCGCCGCCACATCATCCTGTTCGCCCACTCCGTGATCGTGCTCCCCCTCACTGTCACCGACACCGCGGAAATTGAAGCGAAGCGTGTTCAACCCCAGCTGTGATGCTGCCCTGATCGCCGTTGTGACAACCTTATTGTCCATGGTGCCAGAGAACAATGGATGCGGGTGACACATCAGAAAACCAGTCGATGTGGCCTCCTGCTTTGACACTCGTGCATCAAGCAGTCCTGCAGGGCCCTGTATCTGCATACAAATCTCTTCAGGCATGACGTCGCTCCGGGTAGGTAAATAGAGAAGAGAACACCATATTCTTATAGCAATTCGTTATCAATAGCGCCTTTTTATATACCGCATCACTTGGTATATTTGCGTCAAATTTATTTTGCCGGTTTTATACCTTTCAGAGAGCTAACAGGCCAACCATGACCGACTACAATCTGACCCATCTGAAACAGCTCGAAGCGGAGAGCATGCACATCATCCGCGAAGTAGCTGCTGAATTCGATAATCCCGTAATGCTTTACTCCATCGGTAAAGACTCTGCGGTGATGCTGCACCTCGCTCGTAAAGCGTTTTACCCAGGTAAGCCTCCATTTCCACTGATGCACGTTGATACGACGTGGAAGTTCAAAGAGATGATCAAGTTCCGCGACAAGATGGCGGAAGAAATTGGTATGGACCTGATCGTTCACACCAACCAAGAAGGTGTTGCTCAAGGTATCGGTCCGTTCACTCACGGTTCGTCAAAGCACACTGACGTGATGAAGACCCAGGCTCTGAAACAAGCTCTCGATAAGTATCAGTTTGATGCCGCCTTCGGTGGTGCCCGTCGTGACGAAGAAAAGTCACGCGCCAAAGAGCGCGTTTACTCCTTCCGCGACAGCAAACATCGCTGGGACCCAAAAAACCAGCGCCCAGAGCTGTGGAACATCTACAACGGTAAAGTAAACAAAGGCGAGAGCATTCGTGTTTTCCCACTGTCCAACTGGACCGAGCTGGACATCTGGCAGTACATCTATCTGGAAGATATTCCACTGGTTCCACTCTACTTTGCTGACAAGCGCCCAGTCGTTGAGCGCGATGGCATGCTCATCATGGTTGATGATGAACGTATGCCACTGGAAGAAGGCGAAGTACCTGAAATGAAATCGGTACGTTTCCGTACTCTGGGTTGCTACCCACTGACTGGTGCGGTTGAGTCCGAAGCGGCTACTCTGCCAGAAATCATTCAGGAAATGCTGCTGACCACGACATCTGAGCGTCAGGGCCGCGCCATTGACCACGATTCATCGGGTTCGATGGAGAAGAAAAAACAGGAGGGGTACTTCTAATGTCACACCAATCTGATCTGATTGCTTCCGATATCCTTGAGTACCTGAAGCAACACGAAAACAAGCAAATGTTGCGCTTCCTGACCTGCGGTAACGTAGATGACGGTAAATCGACCCTGATTGGTCGCCTGCTGCATGACTCCAAGATGATCTATGAAGATCAGCTGGCGGCAATCGAAAAAGACAGCGCTAAGTCCGGTACTACCGGCGAAAAAATCGACCTGGCACTGCTGGTTGATGGCCTTGCGGCTGAGCGCGAACAAGGGATCACCATTGATGTTGCGTATCGCTATTTCTCAACTGCGAAACGTAAGTTCATCATTGCTGACACACCAGGGCACGAACAGTACACCCGCAACATGGCGACAGGCGCATCGACCTGTGATCTGGCTATCATCCTGATTGACGCCCGTTACGGCGTACAGACCCAGACCAAACGTCACAGCTTTATTGCATCACTGCTGGGTATCAAGCACGTGGTGGTTGCCGTCAACAAGATGGATCTACTGGACTTCAGCGAAGAACGCTTCAATGAAATCCGCGAAGATTACCTTGAGTTCGCCCAAAAGCTGAACCTCGACGACATCCGCTTTGTACCAATGTCTGCACTCGACGGCGACAACGTAGTTGACCGCTCTGAGCGTTCAGCCTGGTTCAAAGGCCAGACTCTGATGGAGATTCTGGAAACCGTTGAAATCGACGAAGACAAGAATCTTGAAAACTTCCGTCTTCCGGTTCAGTACGTTAACCGCCCTAACCTCGACTTCCGTGGTTTCTGTGGCACGGTCGCTGCTGGCACTATTAAGCCGGGCGAGACCATCATGGCCCTGCCTTCTCAGAAGACCTCTAAAGTCGAAAGCATCGTTACCTACGACGGTAACCTCGATGAAGCCTTTGTTGGTCAAGCCGTCACTCTGACTCTGGAAGATGAAATCGACATCAGTCGTGGCGATGTCATCGTTAAAGCAGATGATCTGCCTGAAGTAGGAAGCAAACTGAACGCAAACATCGTTTGGATGACTGAAGGTGCCATGGTGCCTGGTAAGCCATACGACCTGAAATTCGCTTCCAGCGCGACGGCGGGCACATTCACTCAGATCCATCACCTGATTGATGTAAACACGCTTGAACACAGCGCTGCAGAGCAAGTCGGCCTGAATGAAATCGCTTTAGTAGAGGTATCCCTCGACAAAGCAATCCCATTCGATACCTACAGCAAGATTCCGGGTACCGGTGCCTTCATTATCATCGATCGCCTGACGAACGTTACGATCGGTGCAGGTATGATCGTCGGCGCAGCAGCAGCAGACGGCAGCAACACCGCACCAGTCTCGGCAGATGAAAAAGCACGTCGCTTTAATCAGAAGCCAGCCATCGTAGCGGTTAACGCAGCGAATGCGGAAGACATCGTCAACGCACTGGATCGTCGCCTGTACGAAATGGGACGAGTATCTGGTATCGCAACCGCAGAGACGGCTCAAGTACTGAAAGCCAATGGTATTGTGGCACTGGTTGCCGGTGGTGCGGACGGAGCAGACATCAGCCTCGCCGCCGATCAGGAATCACTCGATAACCTGATCGCAGATCTGCAGGAACAAGGCATCATCTGATGCCCATGATCGCGGTCTGAGTTTCAGATCGCACGATCAAATTAACCCGGCTTCCCCAAGGATCGCCGGGTTTCTTATGCCTGAACGTAAGCCGTTGAAATTCATCATGAAAAACTGTTGACAGTGTTCGAGATAGTGGCATAATACGCGCCACTTGAGACGCACACGCGACCAAGGAAGTTTGAAGTGGCTATGTAGCTCAGCTGGTTAGAGCACAGCATTCATTCAAGTCCAGTCATAGCTACCACGAATTCTTAAAGCCCCGAGGTATCACATACCTCGGGGCTTTTTTTTGCCCTGCCCTTATCTGGACCTGTTGTTATAAGGATCTGTAGATATCAGGGCCTGAACGTCGCACAAAATATCTTCTTCTGCTTACGAGCTTTGCTGCGTTGCTCGCCACTGCTCTTGCGCATCTGCTTTGTATGCTCGCGACATTTTTCACGAAACAGACTTTGAACCTACTACTCTCAAAAATAAGAGAAAATGTGCATGGGCTAAAAGTAAGTAATCTAAAGTAATCGCCTGAGCATAGATATAAACGGTGACTCTTTAGAAGACTCTTCACCCACCTCTATAGACAAGTCATTCGGCCACAAGAAGTAGTACGAATACTTGCCTTTCCTGAATTTGGCACCGAGTGACTTAGATTTATTAGTCAAATACTTGTTCGTGCCTCTTAGCTCCAGATAACCCATTTCCAGAAAAGCATTCTCGAGATCAGAGGTTCGCATTCCGACCTTCTTCGCCAGATTCGCTGTTGTGAGCAGGTCAAAAGCTGAGGTCTCAGCGTCTAAGTCAGGAGAATGATCTATCTCTTTTGCTCTCTTCATAAGCATTGATACTTCAGTGAAGCAATCAGCGAACGCCTGATCATCTTCTGATCGCGATAGGAGGACGCCCATCTCATGGTTATTCACTTGGCTGAACTCATAGAGGTTAAGACTACACACAATCGCATAGCTATCAGTGAGATAGCACTTTGCATGGAGGTTTTCAGAGAAGTACAGGCGAATATCTGGGTATTCAGCAAACCATGCCAGCTCGGGTTCTGACATTTCCTTTTTGCCATAGATGACACGGATCTTTATCCCAGCTTCCATCTTGTAGAGCAGAAGCTCTTTGATGCGAGCGTTCAGCTTCAGGTATGGACTTACCAATATCAGGTTCTTGGTCGCCTTCTTGATGATCTCTTCAAGCAGGTAATTAATAGAGGTCGTCGTAAGGAACTTGGCCATAACTCATCCATGAAGTAGCTGTTTGGCCGGATTGTACATCATCAAGGGTATATCCACCTGAGAATCACAGCTTCATTTTCTGGTAAATACACATAATGCAATAGACGGGTACATTGTACATAGATATAGTATGTACATTGTACATGGAGAGAACATGTTTACTTTCATAGAACTGGAAGGTTTCAGAAAGCGAAGAGCGGGCCTTCTCGAAGACGACGAATTCAGAGAGATGCAGGAATATCTCATACTCAATCCGGAGCTAGGTAAACTGATCAACGGCACTGGAGGCTTCAGGAAACTCAGATGGGCCAGGCCCGGAGGGGGAAAAAGCGGTGGAGTGAGGGTAATTTACTACAACCGGTCTGAACTGAGCGGAAAGCTATACTTAGCACTGATCTACCCTAAGAACGAAGCAGACAACCTTACTTCAGAGCAAAAGAACATGCTTAAGAAGGTAGCCAGTCAGCTCACATAGGAGAGCAAGATTATGAAAGACGAACTTTTTAACGATCTATTGGCAAGTGCCAATGAAATGGTAGCAATCGAAAAAGGCGAGCGTGCGCCGAAAGCAGAGGACACTCACAGCTACAACATCATTGATGTAAAAGCCATCCGAGAAGCCCTGGGAAAGAGCCGGGATGAATTCGCCCTGATCGTCGGAACGAGCAGCGAAACGATCAAGAGTTGGGAGACTAAGCGCAGAAACCCAACGGGACCAGCACAGAAGTTACTACGCCTTATACAGTCGAACCCGCTACAGGTTGTATCCGTCCTGGAAAACGATGACGACTACATTCAAGAAGCATAAACGTCTCAACATTTCCGGAGCCACTGGTTCAAGTCCAGTCATAGCTACCACGAATTCTTAAAGCCCTGAGGTATCACATACCTCGGGGCTTTTTTTTGCCCTGCGCTTATCTGGACCTGTTGTTATAGGAGTCTGTTGATATCAGGGCCTGAACGTCGCGCAAAATATCTTCTTCTGCCTACGTGCTTTGCTGCGTTGCTCGCCATTGCTCCTTCGCATCTGCTTTGTATGCTCGCGGCATTTTTCACGAAACAGACTCTGCGCTTTTCTTCGACAATGACGGAAACGCCAGTCACCTTCACTGTAGTTATGACAGACCTTGGTCAACTTTCCAGACGAAACCTTCCAGGTAATCTTTGGCTTAAAGTTGGGAAGCTCCATCCCCTCTGCAGCGCTGTGAGCAGCCAGTGGCAAGAGCAGTAAAGCAACCAGCGCGGTATAGAGAAAGCCCGAGGGTAATCTTACAGAGCGCTTATGGCTGCAGACACGACGCCTACTCTCAATAGCTATATTCATATTCATCCTTGAATCTGAGTGTTAGGCAGACCATACCAGACGCTCCGCAGATGCGCACGGTTGCACTACAGAGACAATTCCTAACACGCGTTAACCGGAGTTACGCTATTCTGAGAACTGATCATCATTTTCATTTATAAGAAAAACTAAACTGATCAAATGTTCAATTTATGGTGAAACCTATGCCAGCCCAGCATGTAGCGCACAGAACCAATCCCGAATATACGATCACACGTGTACTCGCGGATGCCATTGATCAACGTAAACTGCCCATTGGCGCTTGCGATGTACTTAGCTACAGCCAGCACCTGAGTAACAGCGAACAGCAGCAGTTTGTGATTCATACTGAGGCCGGTGATTTCTTTCTGAAAATGCAGCCAGAATCCGAACGGGTACTGGATCAATTCCAGGCAGAGATATCGGGTCTTCTGGAGATTGCGCGTACACAAACCATTCGTACTGCTGTTCCTTACGCTGCAGGGCAAGTAGATGGATTTGGTTACATTCTGCTGTCGCACTTGCCTCTTGCCGTTCATGGCGACTGGCAGGAAGCCGGTAAGCAATTAGCACTCATGCATTCGCACACCAGTGATCATGGCTACGGGTACAACAAAACGACTTTCTGCGGGCCGACAGCGCTTGATAATCGCTGGTCTGCACATTGGGATGATTTCTTTATCGGACAACGACTGGAACCACTATTACGCACACTGGCTGATAAAGGGGATCACCTGACAGGTAGCGATCGCGCGTTGAAAGCATGTTTCCATCTACTTTCGGCCCATCAACCAGAGCCGTCGCTGGTTCACGGTGACCTATGGTCCGGTAATATCGGCTTTATCCCTGACAGAGAAGGCTCTAAGCCTGTTATCTATGACCCAGCGTGCTTCTTCGGTGACGCAGAAAGTGATCTGGCAATGACAGAGCTGTTTGGTCGCTTTCCCGGTAGTTTTTATGCAGCGTATCGCTCAGTGCGAGATATCGACGAGGGCTATGACGAGAGACGGAACGTTTATCAGCTCTTCCATCTGCTGAATCACGCTGTGTTGTTTGGTGGTCATTATGTCACTCAAAGCCGGGACCTGATGCGCCGACTCTGAGTCAGATAGTGAATGGTAAATTGCGGGTTATGGATTAAGGCGTTGTTTTAGCCAATCCTGACCGTCACGCGTGTATTCAAGACGATCATGAAGGCGGGCTTCTCCCCCCTGCCAGAACTCGAATCGCTCTGGCGTAAGGCGATAGCCTCCCCAGTGATCCGGCACCGGAATATCTGCTCCCTCGTACTCTCCAGCCAGCTTGGCAAATCGAACCTCCAGCTCGGCACGATTACTCAGCGGTGAACTCTGGTCTGACGCCCATGCACCGAGCTGGCTTTCTCTTGGACGTGAATGGAAATAGGCCTCGGTCTCTTCTCTCGATATTTTAGAGACCGTTCCCTGCACCATGGCCTGGCGCTCCTGAGCCAACCAGGCAAAGTGCAGCGCAGCCTTGGGGTTATCCTCGAAGTGACGGGCCTTATTACTGGTGTAGTTAGTAAAAAACACAAAGCCACTCTCATCGTAGCTCTTCAGCAACAGGATACGCTGCCACGGCTGTCCGTTAGCGTCACTTGAAGCCACTGTCATCATGGTTGGCTCGTCAGGCTGTGCGGCTTTCTGCTCTTCAAACCACGCATGAAACTGCGTCATAGGGTTATCTGCTGCGGTCGTCTCATCGAGACGCCCAGCTGTGTATTCACGTCGGATATCAAACAAGTCGACCATAGGTTACTCCTCTGACGGCCCGGTCACATTCACCCGCTACGACGGAGTAAATACAGGCCTATTGCAGCACTTAAAAAGATCGGGATGATGCTTGCCATGATAGGGGCAAAACCCAAAACGATGCTCGCAGGCGCGAGCATTTCCTCGAGATATTTGTACACGAGGCCAACCAATATTCCCGAGAAGATACGAGAACCCGCTGTCACCTGACGCAGAGGACCAAAAATAAATGCGGCCCCCAACAGCACCAACGCAAAGGTGCTCAGCGGCTGAGTTACCTTTTTCCAGAAGGACAGCAGATAGTTGTCAGCGTTCAGGTCCTGCTCTTCGAGGTATTGTGCGTAGCCAAAGAGATTCGAAATGGACATATCACGAGGCTCAATCATGACCACGCTTAAGCTTTCAGGGGTCAGGCCCGACTCCCAACGAAAAGAGCTGTACCGTGAGAGATTGCTACGCTCTTCAGAGATCTGCTGATCGTGTACATTTTGCAGCTGCCAGTGACTGCGCTGGAAAATCGCTCGCTCGGCGCGCATCACACGATACAACTCTTTCTCCGGCGTGAAATAGTAAACAGTAATACCGTGCAGAACACCGTTGGGCTCTACCGCCCTGAAACGCATAAACTGGTCACCTTCCCGATGCCAATACCCTTTGCCTTTGTTAGAGAGAAGCTCTCCTTTGCCCTGCTCAACCGCTTTCTGCGACTGCGCAATCCGCTCAAGTGTCGGTATCGCGTATTCCGCCATTGCCATGCTCAGTACCATCAGCACAGCAACGGGCTTAATTACCGCAAAAATAATGCGTGTTACCGACAAGCCTGCAGCCCGCATGACCGTCAGTTCACTGCTTGCTGCAAGACTCCCCAGCCCGGCCAGACACCCGATCAGACAGGCCATTGGCATGTATTCATAGGCTCGGCGTGGTAATCGCAGCAGCATAAACTGCAACGCTTCGACAAAGCCGTATGCCCCTTTTAATTGATCTAATTCATCGACAAGGGTGAAGATGGCATCCAGTCCGACGATGACTAGAATCACCACCAGAGTCGCCAGCAGAACACTTTTGCCGACATAACGATCAAGCTGGGTCATAGCATTCTCCCCGCGTGACGACGACGGAGAAGTTCCGGCCCAATCAGTAACGCCAGGCCAATCAAGAGATAAACCCCATGCAGCGCCCACATTGCCACAGCGGGAACGCGCTCCTTCTCCAGCATGCCGCGCATTGCAATCAGCAGTGAGATGTACACCATAAACAGGATGATGGCTGGGAACATGCGTGCAAATCGGCCCTGCCTCGGGCTGACCTTGGAGAGAGGAAAGGCAATCAGCACCAGAATCGGAACCATAACAATCAATGACACCCGCCAGTGCAGCTGCGCCTGAAACTTAGGATCAGTAGACGACAGCAAGTCGAGGGTTGATACGGCATCTTTCCGTACTTTACGTCGCTCTTCGGATTCATCAGCGATTTTCACACCGTAGCGCACAAACTCAAGCACCTGTAAACCTGCTGTTTCGGGGTCGAGGTCAAACCGCCGACCGTTATGGAGCTCCAGAAACCGGGAGCCAGTCTCAGGACTGAAATACTGGCTTCCTTCGTCTGCCAACATCAAGGTATCGCCATCTGCGATAAACACTTGCTGCATCACAGTCTTATCACTTGATAGCGACTCGGTGTACGTGACCCGTGAACCTTTCTTCATACTTTGAAAACGCCCGGGGACCAGTAATTCAAACTCGGTCATCTCGGCTTGCTTCTCATAGAGATCTTCCATTTTCTCTGCACCAAGAGGACTCAGGTACAAAGAAAATGTACCAACGACCGACATCACGGCAAAACCGGGAATCATGGTGTAAGCGAGGAGCCGACGTTCCGAAAAGCCCGTCGCAGAGAGCACACTCATCTCGTTTTCTGCGTACATACGCCCGTAAGAGAGCAGCACCGAGATAAAAAGTGCCATCGGTAAAATCATTTCAAGGAAAGACGGCATGCGCAGAAGCAGAGTGAAGAAAACTACTTCGAGGGGGATTTCACCTGCAGCCGCTGAGGCCAGCTGATTAATCAAACGCCCACTCATCATGATCATCAACAAGACAAGCGTCACGGCTGCCATGGTCGTCAGCAATTCACGGGATAAATATCGGAATAAGATCAAACGGTATAACGCCCCTGATGGTGTTGCACACCGGCAACAGTAAACAGTGCAGCATTGTACTGTTTTTTTTCGCTACCGTTACCCCAACACCTTGTATTTTCGCTGTCAGCCCACACACTTACACATCAGATTTTAATTTTATTACCAACGAATCTGCCCTGTAAGGAGCATCCATGGAATTTCAGATTTACACCGGTAACGCTGCTGCGGTTACCACCGACACTCTGGTCGTCACAATTGACGCCGATGGCGCGCTCTCAGAGGCGGCGAAAGCGGTAGATACGGCCTCCGGCGGCGCAATACAGGCCAGAATTGACGCCAAAGATGCAAGTGGTGCGTTGGGTTCAAGTATCACTTTATACGGACTCAATGGCGTGAGTGCAGACCGTGTTGTTGTCGTAGGTGCGGGTGAAGCAAACGCAACACTGAATGCCGTGGAAGCGAACAAAGTGGTTACCGCTGCAGCAAAAGCGATTTCCGGCAAAGCGGGTACGGCAGCCATTGATCTGACTGCTCTGACGTCTGCTAACCGACCACAAGCCTGGTGGGCAGAACAACTGGTGCTGGCGGTTCATAGCGCAGAATATAAATTCATCGCGACACTGCCCGGTAAAGAAGCTGGACCAAAGCTGGAGAACATTACCTGGATTGGGGACGATGTGACCTCCGCCCTGGTCGTCGCCGATGCCAAAGGTCTGGGGACATCTTACGCAAAAGAACTGGGTAATATGCCGCCCAACATCTGTACTCCTGCGTACCTCGCTGAACAAGCAGAACAGCTCTCTGCTGCGGCCGGTTTTACCTGCAAAGTGTACGATGAAAAAGAAATGGAAGAGATGGGTGCAGGTGCATACTATTCAGTATCCAAAGGCTCCTCTGAGCCAGGAAAAGTCATCATCATGGAATACAAAGGTGCCGGAGATGAGGCCCCTCACATGTTGGTGGGTAAAGGTATCACGTTCGATACGGGCGG